>NZ_JAYGHE010000026.1:0-86348 GCF_034931145.1 Nostoc sp. UHCC 0252
TGTAGAACTTGGTAAAGGAGACTTTCTTGGTCAGCCTTAATCAGAGCAATATATAACGCAATTTTTTCGAGAATTTCCGATCTTGCTTGGGTTAGTAAAAAATAGATTTATTGACTTCTTGGCATTGTGGGGAAAAGTTTTTTCTTCAACATTTCCCTTTTCTCTTTCTCAGTAATTGCACTGGCTTGAATTTCGCCGATTAATTAGTAAAATCTGATACTACATCAGATTTAATATTTGTTAGGTTATGAGTACAATTTCGTTTAGACCAATGATATTGATTATAGGTATAAGTATTGGTTTACTGCCTCTGTTGTCCAACTGGCGAGTCCTTGCACAAAATCAATTACAAAACATTGAGCTAAAAGTTTATAGTGAAAACGAGCAAAAATAAAGCTGTCCAGACAAAGTGAAAAGTCAGGTGAAAAACCTCATCCTTATCAAGAAGGCAGTTTTTCGTGCCTACGCCAGTAACATCTCTGTTCAAGCCAGTAATAGCTTTAGCGTTACATGGGTTGGTACACTCAAGCCGAGATATGCTAAATGCTTTGCTTCTGCTGGAATGACTAAGGTTGATGGACAAGCCTACTCTGAACACCTTAATTATTTACGTATGCACTTCGTTAAGGGTAAGGTTTACTTCATCTTAGATTTGGCTGGTGGCTCCGATCTGAATAATTATCCTCTAATCGTGCTAAACGACAGTTTCAAGAATGGCAATCCTGCCTGGACTTGGGACGGGAGTGACTAAAGGTCATACTGGCACCATCGGAGATGTCTATTAGAAGTATTCCAAGAGCAAAAGTCTGTTGCACCGTCTGCGGTTGTGGAAATTCCACCCGATGATGAGCCTTACTGGAACGCATACCTGGGGCAGTGGCTCCTTTGGGTTAACTTTCTTAGACGGTGTACGTCTGTGGTGTGCAATTGGCTTTTTGCTGTGTAGACCGAGAAAACTTTGGTAAAGAGTTGAGTTAATTCATGCTTCAGATTTCGTCTTGCCAGCTTTTTTAGAGACAGCAATTGCACCAACTCCAAACAATAAACCTAGTAGGGGAGTAGGTTCAGGTACTGATGTAGATGAATAACTTAGGGTAATATTGGCAGCAGAATCTTGATAGATGTATGTTCCTGCTCGTCCCACCTCACCTGTCAAGGTAATTTCAGAGCTTGAAGTTCTTTCTAAAGTATATCTAGGAGCATCAAAAGCAATGCCAAAATCAACTACTAAATTCCAATTCGACCTAGAATCAAGCTCAAAATCAACATCTGGGGTTAAGTTACCCCCATTAGTAGATCCTGGATTAAAATTCAGGTCTAGATTGTTGACGGATAGCTCCCAATCGCTCAAAGTCCCGGAATCTGAGTAAACCACAAATCCAGAATATTCGCTCTTGAATGGCAAAGAGTTCGTAAGGAATGGGGTAGTAGCATCGACTAAGGTAAAATCACCTGAAAATTCTTGTCTAGTTAGAATAGCTCCCAGCACGGGAGTAGCATGAAATACGCTTGCAACTACCAAACCAATCACGGCGATGCTAAGTTTAGGGAGTCGAACTTGATTCATGGATTGGGTATGTTACTTAAATTTGTTGAAGGTATGCTATCACATCCTTGTCTCGTAGAGAGGAAAAGGTGTCCTTTTCTCAAGCCCCTAAATTTATTTATGGGGTTCAAAATTATGAATTACGGCTTATCCCTGTTATGTCACTCTCAGAAAACAATAATCGAAGCTTAATTCTGAAACTTCTATTGAGTCAAGCTTTAAGACACATGAGCCAGCTTTTCTGTTAATTGATGAGGTAAGTGATTTAAACCAGGAATGTTCTGTATTTGTTGGTAAAGCGAAGATTGGCTGACTTCAGTAGTGATGAGGTGCTTTTTTGGCTCTTGAGTTTGGCAAGCAAATATGATCAGAAAGTAAGTTTAAGTAATTTTTTAATTAATTAGGACTTACGCACTGTACAAAATAATTATCTTGTGTATCAACGTAAATACGTTGTTTCAGGCTTTTATCAATCTCCCTTGATTGGGTGCGATCGCTAAAATATCATTGAAAAATTTTGCTATAAGCCTTGAAAACTATAGCTGCTATTTTGGCTTTTCTGTCAATGCGTAAGTCCTATTAATTAATAATCCTCAGAAAATAAAATTTTCCTACTTTTGGCGTAAATAATAGCAAAACTATTGGTAGATGTAAAATTATTAAAATTGTGTAACGATTTTAGTTTGGTTTACCTAAATAAAAATTTATCATTCAATATGGCGTTATGAATAGCTTTCATCGCTTTCTGAAAGCAATCGTTATCCTGGTAGTTATATTCAGCATCAGTATAGGATGGCTTTTAAATACTGAAATGTTGGTGCAAGCTCAATCTATACAAACTGCTGATATTACCGTAGATGGTCGCCAGTTATTTGAAGTATCACAAACAGGACAATTTAGTGCAGAAAGCCGTGCTGCTGATGCTAACCTAATTTTAAAACAAGCAGTTCGTTCTCCAGAGGATATAAAGGTCGAGATTGTAGAAACTAATCAATTACCCGTAATTCTGGTAAATAATCGTCACTTATTAACAGTCACGCAAGAAGATACTTTCACTGGGAGAACAAAACAGGAACAAGCACAAATCTGGGCGCAACGCATTAGAGAAGCAGTTGAACTAGGGCAAGTAGAACGCAGTTTAAACTATTTTTGGCGGGCAATATTACTGATAATTTTATCTATATTAGGCGCGATCGCTTTACATTTTCTGTCGGGTTGGGTGTGGCGTTATTGGTTACGGCGGATGGTTCCAACCCAAGCACATCACCCCGAAATAGGAGCGCAACCCCAAGGAACTGAGCTATTTTTAAAATTGACACTGTTTATAGTGCGATCGCTTTTATGGATAGGAATAGCTATTTATGTTCCCGACTTATTTCCCTTAACGCGAGAGTGGAGTAGAAGCATTACCAATATTCTTTGGATGAGCTTAACTTCACCAGTAATTACAATTGGTGAAAGTTCTTATTCAGTCATTAGTATAATCATTTTAATCAGTTTATTTTTTGGGGTATTAGCTATTGCTGGGACTCTGACTAATCTGCTGCGATCGCGCGTATTACGCATGACAAATGTTAGTCGTGGTGTACAAGAATCAATCGCCATTGCTATTAATTACAGTCTGATTTTTATTGGCATAGTTCTATTACTACAAATTTGGGGTTTAGACATCAGTTCTTTAGCAATAGTAGCCAGTGTTTTTGGTGTAGCGATCGGCTTTGGCTTACAAGGAGTTGCTAAAGAATTAGTCAGTGGTTTTGTCATTACCTTTGAACGTTCTATTGAAATTGGCGACTTTGTGGAGATTGGCGAATTTAAAGGAACAGTCGAGCGTTTGAATGCTCGCAGTACCCATCTCCGCACTTTAGATGACATAGTAGTAATTGTACCAAACTCTCGTTTACTAGATACAGAAGTAGTCAATTGGAATCATCGTGGTTCAACATCTCGTATAGTATTACCCGTGCGGGTTGCTTATGACGGAAGTATCAATACTATACGCACCCTATTATTAGATATTGCAAATGCAAATTGTGATATTTTAAAAACCCCATATCCTAATGTTTGGTTTCAAGGATATGGCGAAGATTTTTTAAATTTTCAGCTATTAGTTTGGATTTCTAAACCACGCAAACAATTTCAAATCAAGAGTGACTTATATTTTGAAATTGATGAAGTTTTTAGACAAAAAAATATCAATATTCCTTACCCTCAACGTTCTCTACATTTGCGTACTGGTAGCTTACCATTAGAACTGTCACCAGATTTAAAAAATTATTTATCACAAATTTTAGACAGTTTAACTATTTTGTTAAAAAGCGAGTTACCTAAAGATACTGTTAATGGCACTAACAATTCAAATTTAAAAAACCAAAGTAAAAAAATGGGTTCAGATTAACATTTAATCTGTCGTCGCTAAATTAACAGATGAAACTTTTTAAAGAACAACTACAGACAATACGCGGCTTGTCAAAGGTTAGAGCCAGTCCGATACTATGAACCACCGTATTTGTATTTTGTGAGTGGCAAAGGAAAGTAATCTTGTTTTCTGTGTCGCGCTTAAGCGAGAGCTTCTCGCCATTGCAACCATATTTTGGGGTTTTTTCAATCCACAATAATCGATGAGAGTAATATAAAGAGCCTTAAAGCCTATTTTCATTGCCAGTTAATTCTTTTGGTTCGTAGTGACGGCAACCGTTACATGGGCCGTCGGGATTGACAGCACAACGCATATAGCCAGAGCGAGCATTAAATTTGCAGCTGATATCACCAATTAAATAACCCACCCCTTCTAGATAATAGCGATCGCTCTCAACTGGTCTAAGGTTTTGCCGTCCCTGCACCACTGAAAAATTCATGGCTGCTTGCCTCATCCTTAAGCGCGATCGCGCATGGGTTTTGCGGATCGCCCACAGAGAAATCAGGGACGGTAAAAAACCAACGGCGATTACTAAAAGTGTCTTTAACACCTTCTTACCTCTTCTGTGCGCTGATTGATTGTCCCTGATATTGCCCTCTGGTTTACGGAAGTGCGAATATTAGGGCAGTTTTGTCTAATTGCAACCATAGTTGGGAGCTATTAGCAATGGCAGTATATTATCTAGCAATTTTAACGAAGAAGTTCCTTCTGCCACTTCAATCAGCATAACTGTTACAACCCCAGGCGTGAACTGCCGTTGAATGTTGATAATTTTAAGATTTGTTGACTAATGCCTTTTTACACAAGTGTCTTGTGTCAGCCTCCGCCCCACTCTTATTTTTTTTGTGTCGCTGCGATGCTAATCTTTTTTTGGTTTGCTGACGAAGTTGCTGTGCTAGCAATGCGGCTTCCCTTTCAGCTCGGAATAAATCAACTTTTCGCGTTGTCAAAATAAATGATTCGTCAGGCTTTCGCTTCACCCAAGGGACACTAACTGCGAAATACTGACAAATATGTTTACCTAGCTCTTTGTTTAAGAGTGGGTAACGTTTTTGACTATTCAGTGTGTTAGCGATCGCTTTCAACTCCAATATTGCTGCTTCTAACTCTCGCGCCATCTGATTAATGCGCTCAACTAGTGTTATCAAACGCTCCCGTTCACTGATGATTTTTTCCTGTTGGGGTTGCAGTGGCACTATTGCAGTAGTTACAGGTGCAGGCTGCAATAGCGAAACTTTCAGCAAAATGGGCTTTTTGTCCGTATCTAGGATTTTTTTCATACTACCTCAAGTAAGGCTAGCCGACTTTTAAGGCATTTTAACAGCAAATTAGTATATTTGTACTATAAGTTGAATATGAGGTTTCATTTGAGGAATTATGCTGGCGACTTACGTAAAACTTTACATGCTCTGAAGTAATTTACGTAGAACCAAAACGGTATTGTTTCTACCTGCATTATTTGCGTAACTGCTGCTGTATAAGGGCAAAAGACTCGCTAGTGCTGATAATATTTCTATAGGATTCATATTTAGTTTTAAAAAAATGAGATTAAGAATATACGAAATAGCTGATACCGAAGAAATTATGAAATTGTTCTACGATACTATTCATGAAGTGAATATTCATGATTACACAAAAGAACAAGTAGATGCTTGGGCACCAGCAAATATGGATATTGATGTTTGGATAAAAAGCTTAGGAAGTAAGTTTACTTATGTAGCAGAGGAGCAGGGTAAAATTATTGGTTTTGGGGAATTAGAGGCTAATGGACATATTGACCGTTTTTACTGTCATAAAGATTTTCAAAGAAAAGGGGTTGGTAAAAAAATCTTAGAACAGCTTGAATCAAAAGCAAAAACTTTAGGAATTGAAAAGTTATTTACAGAAGCTAGTATTACCGCTAAACCTTTTTTTGAACGCCAGAATTTTACTGTTCTGAAACAGCAGGAGGTAGAACGTAAAGGTCAAAAACTGACAAACTTTATCATGGAAAAATCAATTTAATCATTACCTACCAAATTAGTCTCTCACAAATGATTATTTTGAAACGATTTTGAAGAGTTAGCGATCGCTTAAAAATCTACATTTGCTCATTGGAATTACTGAATAACTTTATGGATAAGGCAGATGATATCAAAACCAATCCATACAGACTTTTGTGGTATCAGCCATCAGCCAGCCTATGTCAAGTTTATGTCAGATACCTTATTTCGATTGGATGCTACCAAAGCAAAAAGCCCATTGGCTTTTTGCTTGCAACGCTGTAAAGTATGCCAGGAACCGGACTTGAACCGGTGACACGAGGATTTTCAGTCCTCTGCTCTACCAACTGAGCTATCCCGGCTGGGGCTTTTGTGAGCCACGATTAATAAATGTAGCAAACATCCCAAAATATAGCAAGCCCTTTGAGAAAAAAGATTTATGCAGCTTTCAAATTCAGCTTAAACCAGATGAAAACAGCTATAAATAGCAGGAATTGGACAAGAACGATACTTGGGCCAGAAGCAAAGTTGAAAATACCTGAGACAATAATGCCAGCAATGCTACTCATGGAACCAACTATTACGGACATGGTTAGAAAGCGGCTAAAGTGATGACTCATCAGTTTGGCGGTGGAAGCGGGAATAACCAAAAAGGCGTTTACCAGTAAAACGCCGACAGCCTTAATTGCGACAGCAACGGCGAGTGAAAGCAAGACCACAAAGACGTAGCGGTACAACTGGACGGGAACACCTTGAACTTGCGCTACATCGGGGTTAAGGGTCAATAAAATTTGCTGCCGCAGAGTTGATAGTAAAAATATGCTACCTCCCACAAGTACTAGCAGTGTCAAAATCAAATCTGTGGTGTCGATCGCTAGAATATCGCCGAACAGTACAGCCATCAAGCTGCCACGATATCCTTTAATTAGACTCGTGAGAATCACGCCGATCGCTAATGCCCCAGATAGGACTATGCTAAGGACGCTATCGCTACCTAAATCGGTTTTGTCGATGAAGTAGAGGACAATAACCCCGAAAACCAAGGTAAAAGGTAACAGCATCCAAGTAGGATTTATTTGTAGCAGCACACCTAACGCCACACCTACTAATGCTGCATGACCAACCGCGTGGCTAAAAAAGGACAACTGGCGCAGGGTGACAAAAGTACCCAACATTCCGCCAAGTATCCCCATTAATACAGCACCAACGATCGCACGCTGCATAAAAGGGAATGTTAACAATTCTATCAAGTCATTAGTATTGGCGATCGCAAGCCCTGCTATCTGACAATCATTGAAGAAATTCATAGTTATGGGCATTAATGTTGGTGCTGGTAGCGACTAAAACCTGGGCCGTAGGTTGCTAACAGGTTTTGCGGTGAAAGAGCAATTTCTGGCTTACCAGTACAAACAATGCTTTGGTTGAGGCAAAGCACGCGATCGCAATGGCGATTTACCATATCAATATCATGAGAAACTTGCAATACTGTCCAACCTTCCTCTCGCTTTAATTCATTTAGCAAAGCGTAAAAATCTGCTGAACCTTGTACATCAACTCCAGCAAAGGCTTCATCAAGTACCAACAGTTTCCGAGGCATTACCAAACAATAAGCCAACAACACCCGCTTAAGTTGACCACCGCTTAGAGTACCAATAGCTTGATGCTGTAAATGATAAGCATCAGTTCGCCGTAAAGCTTCTACTACTGCTGCCGATTTTTCTCTGTCTTGTCTCCATAGGTTAGAGAAAAATAAATCGCCTTTTCTCGTTTCCTTAGTCCATCCCAGTCCCACCAATTCGCTAACGGAAATGGGAAAGCCTCGGTCAAAGATGAAATTTTGCGGCATATAGCCCAAAAAGTGACGTAAACACCCCAACCTTGCAATTGGGCGACCTAAAATTTCAATCGTACCAGCACTTCGAGGGATCAAATCTAAAACTGCTTTTACCAAAGTACTTTTACCAGCACCATTGGGGCCAACTATGGCTGTATCTGTTCCTGGCAATAATTCAAAGGAAACATCTCGAACAGCTAGATAACTACCTTGATAGACAGTTAATCCTTCTACTTTCAAAATAGCAATGTCATTAGTCATTGGTCATTGGTCATTGGTCATTGGTTATTAGTCATTGGTCATTGGTCATTTGCAAAGGACAAATGACTAATGACAAACCTATTTACACGCTGTTTCCAGAGTTTGTAAGTTAGCTTTCATCGCCTTGAAATAATGCTGTGGATCTGTTTCACCAGTTTCCAATGAATCCAGCGTCTGCAAAGTTAAATTTAAATCTTTGGATAAGCTAGTTAGGAGTTTGTTATCTACTCCTGGTTCACTAAATAAAGCTTTAACTTTGTACTTTTTCACCGCATTTACTGCATTTTGCACATCTGTTGGTGAAAGTTGATCTTCGGGAATTTGTACCACAGCAACTTGCTTGAGGTTATAGCGTTGAGCTAAATATGGAAACGCATCATGAAAGGTAATAAAGGTACAACTAGGAGTTTTTTGCAAAGTCTGTTGAAATTCGCTGTTTAAACTTTCTAATTCTTTAATATAAGCCGCAGCATTGACTTCATAAGTAGCTTTATTCGCTGGGTCAGCAGCAATTAATCCATCCCGAATATTAGTTACCTGCTGTTTTGCCAAAACTGGATCTAACCAAACATGAGGATTACCTTGGGCATGGTTGTGGTCTTCTTCCTCTTTCCCTGTTTTTACAACAGGTGAAATTTCATTTAAAGGTTTAATACCTTGACTAGCATCAATTTCAGCTAGTTTGGTATTTTGGGCATTTTTAACAGTATTTTCCAGAAATTCCTCCAAACCTAAACCATTTTTTACTAACACATTCGCAGTTGCGATCGCTTTGACATTCTCTGGTGTCGCTTGGTATTCATGTACCTCCGTACCCGGTGGAACTAGAATTTCTACATCTGCTACATTCCCAGCTACTGCCTTAGTAAACAAATATATCGGTAAAAATGTCGTCACAACTTTAGTTTTTCCTAACTGCGCTACTGGGGTGGATACAGTCCCCTGTGCTTGCGGCGACTGTTCAGGTGTTGTCCCCTGATTCGGATTCGATTGGCTACAGCCAGCAGTCATTGACAACATTAGCAAAGTAATCATGGACAAGATGCCGCTTCTTTGTCTGCCTGTTATCAGCCTTCTGTAATTCATCACCACGGTGTTTTCTCCTCAAAATAGATGTAAGTCTATGAGACTTATTCTAAATTTTAGACTATAATAATTCTCATTCTCATTCAATCCACATAATATTACTCTCAATGATATGTGTAATAAATAACAACAGAACTTTGTTAGATAGTAAAGTCCTCTGCAATTTAGTTTTCCCTAAATAATTAGGATTTCTTGACTTTTTTCGTTAAAAAGGTTGCCTAATTCTGATAATATTACTGACAAATATTTGCATAAAATACACGTAAAAAAACGTGCTTTGGGTGTGAATTTGAGATTAGTGTGAGGAGAAAAATGCAAAAATTCTGTAAATATCTGCTAGCTAGTCCAGCAGTCTGCTGTGCAATGCTATTTGTAAATACTGCTGCTTATGCAGGTGAAACATCCCCGATATCTGAAATAAATCAACCGCAGGTTTTAGCTAGTCCAGACACAGAAACTCAGATAATGGGGCAAGTTACTTCTGTGTCTCAATTCTCTGATGTACAACCTACTGACTGGGCATTCCAAGCATTGCAGTCATTGGTTGAGCGCTATGGCTGTATTGCAGGATACCCAAATAGTACTTATCGCGGTAATCGGGCATTAACACGATATGAGTTTGCTGCTGGTTTAAATGCTTGTCTTGATCGCGTCAACGAATTGATTGCTACAGCCACAGGCGATTTAGTTAACAAACAAGATTTAGCCACATTACAAAAGCTGCAAGAAGATTTTTCCGTAGAACTGGCGACACTCCGAGGTCGTGTAGATACAGTAGAAGCACGCACTGCTGAATTGGAGGCGAATCAGTTCTCAACCACAACCAAACTCCAGGGACAAGTTGTTGCTGTCGTTAGCGATGTTTTGTCAGGAAGTGCAGTTAACGGTGCAGAAATTACAGATGAAAATACAACTTTCGGGGCAAGGGCGCGAATAGAACTTGTTACTAGCTTCACCGGAAAAGATACGCTGTTTACCAGAATCCAAGCTAATAATATTCTTACGCCTGATATTGGTACACCAGAGGGCAATTTATTTTTTGCTGGTGACGGTACCACTGAAGCTTTTGTAGATGCACTGTTCTACAGATTTCCGTTGGGTGAAAAAACAGAGGTTATTGCGATCGCTAATGCAGGTGCAGCAGATGATATTACCAGTACTGTTAATATCTTTGATGGTGATGGTGCGTTTGGTGCTTTGTCCACCTTTGGTACACGCAACCCAATTTACTACCAAATAGGCGGTGCGGGATTGGGAATAACGCACGAGTTTAATGATAAATTGGCACTCAGCTTAGGGTATTTGAGTGGTACAGCTAATGACCCTACGCCTAATAATGGTTTGTTTAATGGATCTTACGGTGCGTTGGCACAGTTGACAGTTAAACCAAGCGATCGCATTACTATTGCTTTCACTTATATCAATTCTTACAACCAATCACTACTCACAGGTAGCAATGCAGCCACTCTTGCGGCCTTAGATTTAGATGACGATGGTACGCTAGATTCCAACTTTTCCAGTAATTCTTATGGTGTTCAAGCATCCATTGGCATCACTAATAATATTGTCTTGGGTGGTTGGGCTGGATACACCAACAGCCGGACATTAAATGGGAATCGCGGAGAAGCGGACATTTGGAACTATGCCGTCACCCTTGGCTTTCCCGACCTTGGGAAAGAAGGTAACTTAGCGGGTATTATTGCAGGTGTGGAGCCTAGATTAACCAGTTCTAATATCGCAGGATTGGATAGAGATCAGGATACATCCTATCATATTGAGGCGTTTTACCAGTACAAATTGACTGACAATATCACCATTACCCCAGGAGTAATTTGGTTAACATCTCCAGATCATAATAATGATAACGATGATGTTGTGATTGGCGCATTGAGAACTACATTCAGTTTCTAAGTTTCAGAATCTTCAGAAAAGACGTAATACCATGTTCGGCAAATCACTTATAATATGTCATTGCGAATGCAACGAAGTGGAATGTTCGCGTAGCGTCTCGTAGAGATAGCAATCGCAAAGGTTTGGGATTGCCGCGCAACGCTTCCAATGACATAAGTATTAAGTCGAACATGATATAAAAGATAAATTTGCGTCTTTTCTTTTGTGTGTGATCCAAAAATTGAAATTCAGCAAGCATTAAGGGGATACGTCACCGTGTCCCCTTCCTTAGCAGTAAAAGTGCCCTTCAATCTCCCTTTTAATGTCAATACTTTCTGAAGTTAACGAACAGAATACATGCGTCAGTCGCCAGAATTCAGAAGAAGGTTAAGCGAGTCGCGGATGAATAAACGGCGTTTTTGCTCCCCCACTCATTAATTCTGACTCCTGAATTCTGACTTCTGAATTCTTTTTTAACAACCTCCTTAAGTAAAACTGACTTGTAGCGTATAAGAAATAGGATTGAAGCTACCACTAGAGAAAGTTCCGCCATCTTGAGGAAAGGCAGGAAAGTCACTCACTGAAATTGAGTATGTACCGGCACTTAGGAAAGTGCTGATTAATGACGAATTGCCACCGCCACCATTGTCGTTACTAGTCACTAAATTCCCAGCACTGTTAAAGAGTCCGAGAACTGTATCTCCCGATGTCACTGTCCTAATATTGACAGTTCCTGAATTTGTTAGGGTAAATTTAAAAAAGTCAAAATCTTCATTATTCCCCGCTTGAACTGTTGCTAACTGGGCTTCAAGATTAATGTTTGAGCCTGATGACAAAGAACCCAACCCTTCTGCTGTGCCCAGTGTATTATTTATAACTTCTCCAGCATTTTCAAACTCAGTGAAAAGAAAGTCATCACTATCAAGTCTGAGATTGGTTTTTCCCTGTAGAATACCTATGAGTTCATCTGGCTCTGTTCCCGGTTTGTCTACGAATATTCGTGTATTGCTGCCAACAACTTGTAGGCGATAGTCTTGTGTCGCTCCTTTGAGTCGAATTATATCTTGGCTAGAGTCAAAATCAGTAATAGTACTGTAGTCCCCCAAACCAGGATTCACACTATTGTTATCGTCATAGAAAATATTTACAAAGTCTCCTAAGATAAATCTATCTGCCCCAGTCCCACCAGTGAGGGTATCGGTTTCCCCTAATCCAGGTGGAAGCAGACTATTAGGGAAAACACCGACGAGAATATCGTCTCCAGCCCCCCCATTGAGTACGTCATTGTCTGGCCCACCCTGTAGACTATCATTGCCGTCGCCACCATTGAGGATATCATTGCCTAAATTACCATCTAGGGTGTCATTACCTTCTAAGCCATTCAAAGTGTTGTTAGCAGTATTAGCAAAGAGGAAGTTGTTAAGAGTATTACCTGTTCCACCGATGGCGCTACTTCCCGTCAGTGTTAGGTTCTCTACATTGGTAGCGAGTGTGTAGCTGATAGAAGACCGAACGATATCTGTGCCCGAATTAGCAGCCTCGATAATAGTATCACCAGCACTACTAATAATGTAAGTGTCGTTGCCTGCGGCCCCATTCAATGTATCAGTACCTGTACCTCCATCAAGTGTATCACTGCCATTTCCACCGTTTAGACTATCGTTGCCATTATTACCAAACAATTGGTTATTTTGGTCGTCACCAATAATAATGTCATTTGCATTTGTGCCTTTGACATTATCAAAATTGACTACAGTAAATGTCAATGTTCCCAAATTAGGAACGTTATTGACAGCCAAACTTTGGGTTTGCAGATTAACACTGATAGATACTCCAGACGAAGAATCGGATGAATCTATAGTGTTGTTAGCAACATTGGCATTAGCAATAATCCTTTCCATTCTAAAGAGCCTATCTTGCCCCAAACCGCCAGCTTTTTGAACCTTTCCAACACTTGACAAGGTAATAGCTTGACTTAATTGGCTATAGTTTGCGGTATCAAAGCCATCTCCACCTATTAGACTGTCGTTACCTTGACCACCTTTTAAGGTGTCGTTTTCTATGCCTCCATCAAGTGTGTCATTGCCATCTCCACCGATTAGACTGTCGTTTCCTCTCCCACCAGCGATAGAATCATTACCACCTGCACCATCCAAGGTGTCATTACCAGATGTAGTAGTGGCATTACCACCAAAAGCCCAACCAACTATTGTGTCACTTCCTGAAGTTCCAGAGAGATTATCAGGACTTGTACTGCCGAAAATAAATGCCATTTTATTTCTCTTGAATTTCTCATTAATATGTAAGTTCAGCCTTAGCCAAAGAACTATTCATCAGTTCGATGTAGATTACTTATCATTTGAGTAATCTTCTTTACAAATCCATTAATTATTAATTGACTTATGAAATTTCAAATAAAAAGTATCTAACTTTTTTTAGGCTAGGTTGAAAAGTCCTGCTGTGGTTACGGACAGGCAATATACCTACTTTACAAAACTAGATAATCTATTTACTTAAAATTTTTGAATGGATTCATCAAGTGATAAGTAACTAGGCCAAAATATTTTGTTTTTCATCTAAATTTTTGAACCTAGCTGTAAATATTTAATTACCATGAAGGAAAGGTTATCTATACTTGTTTACCAAATCTTTAAAATCTAAAAAAATACGATTTATAATACATTGAATTATTTTGTAAGGAGTAATTAAATAATTTTTGTAAAACAACTTATTTTTTAGCCCATGTTGCGGTCATTTTCAGCTTAAGACACTATTAGCCTTTAAGTTAGCTTTCAGTATGAGATTTTTTAGTAAAAAAATATTATCTCTAGGTAAAAAAAATACTTTTGTATTAAAGAAATATTTTTTAATATATATAAGTTAAACTTATGTATTAGTCCAGATAAATTTGGTGCTTTATAAGACTGAACTTTACATAAATTTTATATAATTCCTTTAGTACGCTTTTCGATTTACCTGTAACCACATTTCTAAACTCACAAGCAACCAAAGTTTTACGCCATAACGACTCCAAGTATCTCCTTGATAATTTAACCAATTACGAATTGGTAACTGGTTCAAGTAAGGGGTGATAGCTGCATTCTGATTTAGCAATAAATCTCTGGCTTCTTGCTGCCAATATTTCCGAAATCCTAATTGCACGGGAACCATCATGCCGCTTTTGGGACGATGAATAATCGCATCTGGTAGAATATTTGCGATCGCCAAAGATGCACCAGAATTAATCGCTTGCTTTAAAACTGCTTTTTCTTCCACTCCAGAAAGCTTATACTCTGGAGGAATTTCCATGCTTAAGTCTACTACTCGCTGGTCAAATAGAGGAGAACGACCTTGTAAAAGGGCTGCTTGAGTCAAGTTACTAACTTTAGTCAGAATTTGGTCAGCGCCTTTAAATTTGATGTTCATTGCCATCAAACGGTTGAGATAGCTGGCTTCGGAATATAAATCTTCTGCAAAAACCCAAGGTGCTGTTTGTACTGCTTGCCAAACTTCTGGTTTTAAAAGTTGCGGTAAGTCAACAGCACACTTTTGGAAGGAAATTAAATAAGCTTGCAATGCATCCTGATTGGTGACAGAACCATATAAACTATTAATTAGCATTGGCTGATTTTTTGGCCCACCAAAACAGGGGTCGCCACCTTCACCATTTAAAATAACTTCTACGCTTTCTCTCGCCAATCGTCCTAGTAAGAGGTTGGGAACAGTTAGTGGGTCGCCAATGGGGTCATCTAAATACGCCATTGTTTCCGGCAGACGTGACCACATATCCTTAAAAGTAATTTCTAAAATGTGGTGCTGCGTCTGACAATGGGATGCGACGAGACTGGAAAATTCTAACTCATTGGGACATTCGGAACCGAAATGAATCGAGTAGGTGTGAACTGGTGCTTTGTGAAATTTCGCTACTAAAGCAGTGATACAGCTAGAGTCCAAACCACCAGAAAGAAAAACACCGACGGGTTCATTTGCCGGTGGTAAATATTCTTGAACAACTTGGTCTAGGAGTTCTCGCAAGCGATCGCCATGCCATGATAAAGGTTGATCTATGGCCGTAATCTGTTCTTGAAGCTGCCAATAAGCTGTAACTTTGTGGTCGGGAAATTCTAAAACCGTTCCAGGGCGGAGTTCGCGCACCTGTTCCCAAAGGGTTCGTTCACCTGGAACAAAGGCACAACAAAGATAATCGCGCAACGCCACCAAATCTAAATCGGATGAACGATGAGGTGATAAAGTTCTCAATTGGGGCGCAATCCAACGAACCGAACCAGTGGTAGTGTAATAGAGGGTACGAACACCAATGCGATCGCGAACTAACCTCAACACTTGTTTTTCTCGATCCCAAACCACTAGCGCAAACATTCCCACAAGTTGGCTAAGACATTCATTACCCCATCGTTCCCAAAGATGAGCAATTAGTTGCAAAGAACTTCCTTGAAAGCTATCTGGTTCAATTCCCAACTTTTGCAGCAATTGCACTCGGTTAGTTAACCAAACATCACCAACAACAACAAATCTTCCTCCAGAACTGATTGCTAATTTTTCCGTCAGCAATTCAGAATCTGTGTGTGGTAAGATTACAGAAATTTTTTCATCTCGCCAAGCAATATTTTCATAATTTGTATCAACTGTTCCCCAAGCTACGCGCCAGGTTGGGTTAGTCTTGATGGATTCGATTTTAGGAGATTTACGGTTTTTAAACGCATCAAATAGCATGGGAGATTTTCAACGCATAAACAGTATTTTCACATAAGTCTTTCTTCTTTTGAGGTTTTGAAAAGGAGATTAAGGAGTTAGGTTTATCTCCATAGTTGTACCTCCAACAACTTTTTCTAGCACTTGTAATAATGGCAACTTGATCTTAGAGTTGCAATAACACAAAATAAATTCCTTTTATAGGATTACTATTTGATTTTTGAATGAAATTAGGCATTGTAGAGTAACGCACTATTATCACGGGTAGGATGCGTTACGCTATCGCTAACACATCCTACCTATATTTTCAGAAATTAAACCGGATTCTATAATGTGCCCTATATAGAGTAATCCTTTTTGGTCTAGTTGGTAAAATCAAGTCATCACTATTAGGTAAGATTTTACAGGATTGAATTATCTAACCAGCGTTGTATATACAGCAGTTCTCATGGAGTAGTTTAATATTAAGATTGTTTGTTCCCTAAGATTTAATGCACAATATTTAAACAAATACAATCTATCTAAAGATATCAAATTTTTAGACAAAAGATAGTTGCTGAAGATATATCTATTGTGAAACAAGACATCCCAATCATCTACTTTGCCAATAATTAAGCAAAATTTGTCAAAAAAGTATTTGCATAACTATAGAATTTTAAAAGATGAAGCAAAATCTAATATTTTAAAGCTACAACTTGTGACTGGCTGATCCAACTGCTACTAGCCTGTCTATCGGCTCATTTCAGTTCAAAGTACTGCTAACAATAATGACGCGCTCTCCAAATCCAGAAAATAATCAGGAACCATCTAATCCTCGTTTATGGCTCCTCCTCTTAGGACGTATCAGTTTGGCTCTCGGTGCTGTTTTACTAATTGGAATTGCAGTCGGTGCTTGGTGGGCTAGAAGCTATATATATAAAGATTTAGCTCCATTAGTGCAGCAAAATCTTGAACAATTGCTTGGGCGACCAGTAAAAGTAGGCAACGTTGAACGTTTTTCGCTCTCTAGTCTGAGATTTAGCTCTCTATCAATACCAGCAACTCCCACCGATGCAGACCAAGTGGTAGCAAAAGCTTTAGAGGTGCAGTTCTCGCCCTGGCAAGTTATCTTTAGCCGAAGACTAGTATTAAATGCGACGTTAATTCAACCCAATGTCTACGTCCAACAGGATCAGGATGGGCGCTGGGTTACAGCACAAGTTAAGGCTGGGGAGGGACAGGGCTTTATTCAAACCGACTTGGAGACACTTCAAATTCAAGATGGGAATGTAGAGTTATCGCCAGCCTCCGCACCAACTAGACCGAAAGGCTCAGTAATATTAAATCAAGTTGGTGGTATTGCGCGATTTTTTGATCAAAATCAACGAATTGCTTATGACCTCAATGGTCAACTCACTAGGGGAGGCGCTGTTAAAATCTCCGGTGAGACACAAACAAAAGCTCAACAAACTAACCTCAAGCTGCAAGCACAAAATTTATCAGCTTCTAATATTAGTAGATTAGTTGAGTTGCCAATTGCTTTGCAAGCAGGGCGTTTAGATGCTGATTTAGAGGTTCAAATTCCACCCAAGCTCTCAGAAATAGCCGTTACGGGAACGGCTACAGCTAATCAAGTTACTGCCAAAATTCCAAATATTCCTCAGCAAGTTTCTAATTTTAATGGCAGATTTATATTTCAGGGTCAAACAGTTGCTTTAGAAAATCTGAATACGAATATAGGTAAAGTTCCAATTTTTGCTAAGGGAACAATTAGTAGTCAAACAGGTTTTAATGTCTCTGCTCAAATAAAACCTATTAGTGCGAAAAATATCTTAGATACGTTGAATGTAAATTCGCCAGTTCCAGCTAGTGGCGAAGTTCAAGCAAATATTAAGGTAGGCGGCGCACTTCAGCAACCAGTAGTTAGCGGTACGGTAAGCAACACAAAACCTATTCAAGTTGATCGCCTTCAATTTAAAACCGTTAATACTAATTTCCGCTTGAATGTATCTGAAACTGCATCTCAACTTACCATCTCTAATCTGAATTTAGTCCCCGCAGCAGGTGGTCAAATCACAGGTAGCGGTCAAGCTAATTTGGGAGCCAAAGACGGCGTAATATTTAATGCTCAAGTTAATGGTGTGTCAGGGGATACGCTAGCACGCAGCTACGGCGTTAATCTACCGATCGCAGTTGGGAATGTTTCAGCAAAAGCACAAATTACTGGATCACTTGGCCAACAACCACTGAACCTTGATATTACTAGTATTCAAGTAACGCCGCCAGCCGGGGGGCAAATTACAGCCAATGGTCAAATTGAACTGGCTCCCCAAGGTCAGGTAGGTCTAAATATTCAAGCTCAAGGTATCCCAGGAAATGCGATCGCTCAAGGTTACAATATTTCAACTCCCCTGAATCTTGGTGATATCTCTGCAAACGCTAGAGTTTCCGGTTCTCTGGGTAAACCCTTAAATGTCAATATTGCTCGCGTTCAAGCAAATCCAGAGGTGGGAGGGCAAGTCACAGCTAGCGGTCAACTTCAGCTAGCACCCCAAGGTAGGGTAGCATTGAATGTCCAAGCCCAAAATTTACCAGGAGATGCGATCGCACAAGCATACGAATCCTCACCCGGTATTACTATTGGGAATGTATCGGCAAATGCCGATATTTCCGGCACTCTGAGCAATCTGCAAGCAGTAGCGCGGGTGCAAGCGCCTAACGCCACCTATCCCGCTACCGGACGAGTTGTTGTTGATCAACAAGGAGAGAATATCGTCTTTCCAAATGCTGTCGTGAACGTGGCAGGTGGGACAATCAGAGCTAGTGGTCAACTTGCACAACAACGCTGGCAAGCAGATGTCAACACTTCTCAAATCCAACTCAACCGTTTTTCACCAGAACTGCGAGGACGGCTCAATAGCAATCTTCAGTTATCAGGGACAACAGAATCTTTCCAGCTTGCAGATATTCGCGCCGCCGGACAAATCCGCCTTTCTCAAGGGGTATCATTGCTGACACAACCGCTCACCGCTCAATTTCAGTGGAATGGACAGCAGATTATAGTTGAAAACGCAAGTACCCAAGGATTGAGTGCTAATGGTGCGATCGCAATTCAAACTCCACCAACAGGCTCACCCCAAATTGCCGGATTTGATTTAAACGTACTGGCGCGGAATTTCAACTTAAAAAATACTGGTTTTGAAATTCCGGGAGACGTAGCAGTAGCAGGGCTACTTGATTTTAACGGAAGAGTTACAGGTACTCCAGATGTTCCCCAAGCTAACGGCAACATCCGCCTGCGGAATTTCCAGGTTAGTGACTTGGCATTTGACCCACTTTTAACCGGAAACGTGAATTTTCAAGGGGGACAGGGAGCAAGTCTGCAATTGGCTGGGAAGCAAGATATTATTGCGCTGAACTTGGATGCAAATTATCGTCCAACTTCATTTTTAGTCAATCGGGATGGCGCAATCACCACAGGTAGAACCGAGGGAGATAACTTACTCATCAACGCCCAAAACTTTCCCATCGCTCTGATTGGCGGCTTTTTACCCAACAATCAGTTGAAACCTCTGGGGGGACAACTATCGGGAAGCTTAGTTGTCAATCTTAATAATTATGCAGTTGTGGGAGACGTTGCGATCGCCCAGCCTCGGATCGGCAGAATTACAGCAGATGAATTTCGTGGCACTATTAATTATGCCGATGGTACTGCTAGCTTATCTAATGGTCAATTGCAAATTGGAGATAGCAATATCGCCCTCAGTGGCAATCTGCAACCAGGGGATAACCCGCAATTTCAATTTCAAGCTAATTTTGACCAAGCCAGAATCCAGAGACTTTTACAAACGTTTAATATCTTCGACTTTCAAGACTTTGGTACCGGGTTGGAGCTACCAAATTTAGCTGGAGCAGAGGTACTTGATACCAACCCTGTCAGTTTGCCCAATGCAGATTTGCTCACACAGCTTGCATATTTCTCAAAAATTAGAAGATTGGTAGCACAACAACAGCGAGAAGAGAGAAATGAAACTGCATCTTTACCTAGCCTTGCAGAATTAACGGGTACTTTGAGCGGAGGAATTACAGCTAATGGCTCATTAGAATCTGGATTAAATGTCGGCTTTAATTTCCAAGGTGCGAATTGGCAATGGGGAGATTACTCCATTAATCAAGTCGTTGCTCAAGGCAATTTTGCCGATGGTGTTGTCACACTTTCGCCGTTGAGTGTGGGAATCAATCAAGGACTGGTAGCTTTTACCGGACAGTTAGGAACTGAGCAACTATCTGGCAACTTGAATGTAGCAAGTTTACCTTTATCACTTTTACAGCCTTTTATCGAACAATATCCCATAGATATTACTGGTAATGTAAATGCTAATGCCACATTGGGAGGTAGTTTACAAGACCCCAGAGTTGAAGGGGAAGTAGCGCTGGCGAATGCAACTCTCAACAAGCAACCTGTACAAACAGGACAAGTGAACTTTGACTACAACAATGCCCGTCTGAATTTCGACAGTAGCTTACTAGTAACAGGAACACAGCCAGTTACCATTACAGGTAGCGTACCTGCTCCGTTACCATTTGCTGAAGTGCAACCGGATAGCAATCAAATCAGCATCAACGCCAATGTGAACAATGAAGGATTGGCACTGTTAAACCTATTTACTAACAATCAAGTTGCTTGGGTAAATGGTCAAGGACAAGTAGATTTAAATGTTCAAGGTACTTTAAACGAACCAATTATTAACGGCAATGTCACACTTAATGATGCAACTTTTAGCGCTAAAGCCTTATCTGAACCCCTAACGAATGTCACAGGGACAGCGCAGTTTAATGGTAATACAGTGAATGTCCAAGGTATCCAAGGCACTTACAATGAAGGGCAAGTAAGTGCATCAGGTATCCTCCCGATTCTTCAGCCTCAGCAAGCCGTAGCAAATCCTCTCACGGTATCAATAGCAGACAAACTCAACTTTGAAATTGCAGGACTGTATGAAGGCGGTGTCGGCGGCGATATCGTATTTCGCGGAACAGCACTAAAACCTGTAATTGGTGGAGAGATTGAACTGAGTGATGGTCAGGTGATTATTGGAAACTCGGCTACTGCTGAGAAAAAATCAGCAGCTACAGCAGCAGCTAACGCTAACGTCATAAATAGGGAAGAGTTTAACATTAATGTCACACCTACAGCAGAGAGTAATCCTAGCCCAGCGATTACACCAGAAAGTAGCACTAGCACAGCAACTCCACCCAATTTACCTATAGAGTTTGCAGATTTAAGGTTAATTCTAGACGACGATGTTCGTGTTACTAGTCAATCCTTTCTCGACTCAATACCAGGAGCAGCCGTCTTTAGCCAACCCCTATTGAGCTTTGAAGCAGAAGGCGACTTGACCATTAATGGCACATTAGCCAAACCGCGTCCTGAAGGAGTCATTCGTTTAACAGGAGGACGAGTAAGTTTATTTTCTACTGAGTTTACCTTGGCGCGAGGCTACGAACAAACCGCACGGTTTATTCCAAGTCAAGGATTAGATCCTACTTTGGATGTCCGACTGCTCGCAATTGTACCTGAAGCATCGGCAATCAACAATAGAATTTTGGAATCACCATTGTCTGCTGAAATCAGCGATGTTTCTGCTACTAATTTTGGGACTTTGCGTACCGTTCGCGTTCAAGCAAGAGTGGATGGGCCAGCGAGTGAATTGGGCGAAAATCTGGAACTGACGAGTGAACCTAGCCGTAGTGAGGGAGAAATAGTTGCTTTACTGGGTGGCTCGATTCTTGGTTCTTTCGGTCAAGCAGATGCAGGACAAGGGCTGACTAATTTCGCTAGTTCTACCATTTTAGGTGGTTTGCAAGGAACTATTACTGCGATCGGGCAGGCTATTGGTTTCAGCGAATTTCGGATATTTCCCACCCCTACCACTAGTGATGAAAAAACGACAGCTTCAGTTCTGAATTTATCAGCAGAAGGCGTGTTTAACATCAATAGAAATTTCTCTGCTTCTTTATCACGCCCTCTTTCTAGCGATGAGTCTTTCCGTTATAACGTACTTTATCGACTCAATGATGAAATTTTGATGCGAGGCTCAACTAATTTAGGGGATGAAAATCTATTCCAAGTTCAGTATGAAACTCGATTTTAGATTATTGCAATGGTATTGTTAGCTGATGCAATGGCATTGTTAGCTAATGCAGTGGCATTGTTAACCGACACAATGGCATTGTTAGCTAATGCAATGGCATTGTTAACCGACACAATGGCATTGTCAGCCAACACAATGGCTATTTTACCTACGTTAGTTTTATTTTTCGCCTTTAATATCATGTCCGGTTAAATAATTGTCATTGCGTACCGCCCTTGGGGTTCCCGCAGGGTACGAAGAGAAGTAATCCCAAAAGCCTTGCGATCGCTATCTCTACGAGACGCTACGCGAACATTCCACTTCGTTGCACTCGCAATGACACATCATATCATGTTCGACTTAATACTTGTAGTCTTGAAACATCCCAGCTAAAGCTAAAAGGAGTATTCTGTTGTAAGATATCTCAGATGAAGCGAAAATTCCAACAATATTTTTGGACTTGTGCCCTAGTAATATTTTTAACATTAACTGGATGTGGATGGGGTATGGAGTCAGCGCAAGCACTGTTGCGTCAACATCATGATTCTCCGGGTATCTTACGCTACCACTCACAAGTATCGATTAAAGATGAAAAAGGATATGCCTGGCAAGTGCTGCTATTCAAACAGAATTATACTAGTGCAGTAAAAGACTTACGGTTGCGCTTAGTTGCTTTTCCGGGTGTCGTTGAAATTGCTCATCCCCAACCATTGTTGATTGAGACAGCAGCCGGAAAATTGCTGAGTGCATCGGATGCATACCCTTTAACTGCACCCGCCCCCAATGTGGGAGAATATAATTTGACTGATATCTTACCGAAATTGCCAACAACTGATGCGCTCAAACTTTATGCGCCTCTCTCTAGTGGACAGCAAGTGCTTCTCAACATATCCAATGCTGTAGTAACTGAGTGGCAATGGCTAGTTACAGAAATTGATTAGTTAATAAGAGTGTTCCAAAAAATAAATGATCCAAAACCCGTCATTGCAAGCGTTGCGCGGCAATCCCAGCCCTTGCGATTGCTTCGCTTCTCTACGAGACGCTCCGCGAACGCTCGCAATGACAATTGAGCATTTTTTTACTTGGAGTACTCTAAAAGCATTCAAATCAGAATAACCTAATGGTGATGGGGAGCATCATTAATGCCTGCGGAGGCAAAAATCCTGTCTTTATATACTTAATAAGACGAGTTAAAGCCTCCCACATCACACGTAGGAGTAATATTAGTCTTGAGACTCCTCAGAAACAGCTTCCGATTCGGTTTCAAGTTCTTCTGTTTCAACTTTGACTGGAGGTTTAACTGGTTTTGGGCCACGCGCTAGGGCAGGATTCCCTTGCTGCCTGCTTTCATTCCCGTAGGATGCTTTTTTATCAGTGCCAGATGAGCGATTACGGCTTGGGCTTGGTTTTGAGCTTTTGGGGTTGGATTCAATAGGTGTTACAGAATCCGTGTTTTCGGAATTGTTGTCAGTATTTGCTTGGGACTGACGTTCCGATTTTTTGATTGGACGTTCTACCATTGTTGCTTTTTGTAAATTTATCTGTATATTACATCGGTTTGGTGACTATCAAACTGTCAAATAGCATTTTTTGAAAGAAAGATTTTATAGCTAGATTAAAAAGTCAGAATTCAGGAGTTAGAATGCAAAAGTCAGAATTCAGGAGTCAAAATCAAGAAAAAACTTTCTACTTTTTCTGTAACCACTAAATATGCATATTTAGTGGAGGTATTAAACAAATTCGTTTATCTGCTTTGTTGCTCAGAATTGATTTTAAATTCTGACTCCTGATATCTGAATTCTAATCAACAAAATCAGGTCGTGCTTTACTTGTTGATTTCAGTTTTTGCTCTAAAACTTCCCAGTTTTCTTGCTCAATTAAGTTAGTCAACTCATCAAGATGATGACGATACTGTTGGAGCGATCGCAGCAATGCCTGACGATTATATCGCGCCATCATCACGCCCAACTCTGGATTACCACCACCTACACGGCTGGTATCCCGAAAACCTGAACTAGCTAAGTTTTGGGCTAATTCTAAAACATCGGGGTCAGTTTCACTTAAACAAGCAGCAATCAATGAGGAACTAACCATTACAGGTAAATGGGAAATCCAACTAACTGCGCGGTCATGTTGCTCTGGCTGACAATAATAGATATTAGCTCCGAGCGATCGCACAATTTCTTCTACAACCGTAATTGCGCTGGTTGGCGTTGTAGCTAGGGGTGTTAATACATAAGGCTTATCAACAAATAAATTCCGTTGTGCAGCTTCTATCCCACTGTCTGTTCTTCCCGCCATTGGATGACCGCCGATAAAATTATCCCAAAGGGGAGAAATTGCCTTGACTATCTGTGCTTTCGCCGAACCCACGTCAGTCACGATGGTAGCAGCAGGCAAATAAGCGATCATCTCCTCCAATTGGGGCACAATAAGCGCTAGAGGTGTACAAATAAATACAACCTCTGCGGCGGCTAAGAGACTCAGATCGACTGATGCTTTATCAACACTGCCGATAGCAACTGCCTTCTGACAGGTAGATTCACGGCGGCTGACTCCTAAGATATGATGTCCTTGCGATCGCAAATCAAAACCCAAAGATCCGCCGATCAGTCCCAGTCCTAAAATACCAATATTCATTTTTGATTTTGACATTCCGTTTTTTATGATACCAACTATTAAAGTTGGCATCCAAGGGGTAGCATCAATGACTGTAGAGGAATTACTGGAACAATACGCAGCAGGAGTCTTAAACTTTAGTGGTATTGACCTTGCAGAAGCTAATCTGAGCGGGGTCAAACTCAGTGGCGTAAATCTGAGCGATGCTAATTTGAGTATAGTTAACCTCAGTGGCGCAAATCTGAGCGAAGCTAACTTGAGCAATGCCAAGCTAAATGTAGCTAGGTTAAGTGGTGCGAATCTATGCGGCACTATCTTGAACAAAGCCAGTCTCAACGTCGCTAATTTGATTCGAGCCGATCTCAGTCGCGCTCAACTTAAAGGAGCCTTATTGATTCGCGCCGAGTTAATTCGCGCCGACCTCAGCCGCGCCGACCTATCGGAAGCCGATCTCACCGGTGCTGATTTGCGAGAGGCGACACTGCGCCAAGTGAATCTCCGCCACGCCAACTTGAGCGAGACTGTCTTAAGAGGTGCTTCTTTGACGGGAGCCAACTTAGAAATGGCTAACTTAAACGCCAGTGACCTCAGCCGTTGTGACCTGAGTAGTGCAAATTTGCGAGATACCGAACTCAGACAAGCGAATCTCAGCCACGCTAACTTGAGCGGAGCAGATTTGAGCGGTGCGAATCTCCGATGGGCAGATTTGAGCGGTGCGAACCTCCGGTGGGCAGATTTGAGCGGTGCAAAATTGAGCGGTGCTACTTTAATTGGCGCAGATTTAACCAATGCTAATTTAACGAATACAATTTTTATCCATGCCGATTTAAGCCAGGCAAAACTAATGAGGGCGGAATGGATTGGTGCTGACTTAACAGGAGCAACATTAACTGGGGCCAAGCTTTATGCCACCTCCAGGTTTGGCTTAAAAACCGAAGGGATGATTTGTGAATGGGTCGATCTTAGTCCAGCCGGCGATCGCTCCATTATCCAAAACTTCCATTCCCAAGACTCACGAGACTTTTTTAACGAAACACCGCCCACAATCCGCATTATTGTTGATTCCGCCTTAGAACACGAAGCCAATTTTGCGATCGCAGGCGCTTATTATCAAATTGCTCAGGAATACCGGGGACTGAAACAACCCCCAAGTATCGATAGTGGTCGTCGTCGAACTGTTTTCACATTTTATGTAGATAGCGACGAAGCCTTATTTTCCACTGCTTACATTGTGATTCTGCCCTTTCTAGATGCAGCATCTGCTCAAAATAATATTTCCAATGTGGTGGAAATGATTAACAATGAAATTGTGGCAAACCAAAATTTGCAATCACTAAAATCACCTTTGATAGTGAAACAATTAAATATTCTTCTAGAGCAAGCCACGAGTCAGGCTACAACAATTAAACAGATGAAGAAAAATATCGAAGTAGCTGCAAAGTTAAATTTTTGTAAAGCCCCAACTCAAATAGTTTTAACAAATTCTAGTGCCCACACCTTGATTGTCCATGAGCATCCCAACTTTGGGAAAAGATTTATTAATCGCTCTCCTCTCAATGCTTCGGCTTATGATGATATATCTAATGAGTCAATAAAATATAATATATTGCCTTCCTTAAATATGGTTATAGATTTTATTAAAGGATTTCACTATATTAGTCATTAGAAATTGGGAGTTGGGTCTAAGTTATTAGACAAATGACAAATGACAAAACGCAAAATTATGGAGGACAAAAATGAGCAATATCTTTAATAAAATGATCGGTCGAACTCGCTATGTAGTCTTTCGCCTATTTCTGCACTTAGGGGGAGGTGAAGTAGCGCCAATTTTGGGAGTATTAAATAGTGTTGGGCGAGATGCGATCGATGCTGATGGCGACTTAGAAGTTTTGGGAGAAGGATTGGTCGAAATTAGCCAAACCCTACTGCAATATGATGAATATTGGCTTTCTGCTGCCAACGAAGGAGATGTATTCTGGGCTGAAGGTGAGGCGGGAGATTACGTAAACGAATTATTTACCGACTCTGCCGAAAGATATCTCAGCGAACCAGATTATAGTTCTGACTCTGGATTGAATGAACCTTTATCTATACCTGTAACCCGCAACGTCATTGTGATGATTACGGTAGCTTATGAAGGAGAAGTCCCAGAGTTAGAAACCGATCTTTCTAATGTTCAGGCACTCAAAGAAGGATTGAAAGCATTGATAAACTTGCATTACAAAAATAGATTAAAAGCAATCCAAGTGCATTTTTCACCAGCACAGTTAGGTGATGAACTCACTAGCGATCAACTGTTGCAATATTATCCAGAATTGATTCCTTTATAATAGTATGTTGGGTAGTCCGTACTTACTACTTACACCGAGAAATTGTTAAGCTCAGAGATAGGACAATAATCCAATGATCATGACCATAGTACGTAAATTTACAGCCGTTTTTTTAGCTCTGAGTTTGTGTGTCACAACTGTCGCTTGTGGTGGGGGAAACGAAACTAATCCTCCGGCTAAGAACGTTAGCCAAACCTCTGCTAACACTAAGTTGAGTGACGGCGAGTATCAAATTCAACAAGCTACTTATGACGATGCAACCGGCGAGTATAGCCTGTTTTTACTTAATAATAATCCCCCAACCTTTGCAACCGAAAATTTGCAAATGGCACGGTTAACTGATGATGAAATCAAGCAGGGCAAAAAAACCTATCTGAAGGTAGATAAAGGACAACCAATTTTATATCTAACGGAAAACTTTAAAATTGAGTACGTCCACAACGTTACCGAGAATAAAACCAATCCCCAAACCGGACAACAAGAGACGGTTGTAGTCCGTCGAGAAAATAGCTTCTGGACACCCTTTGCTGGGTCTGTGGCTGGTAGCTTGGCGGGTCAGGCAATTGGTAGTATGTTGTTTAGACCTCAATATTATGTACCCCCTGTCTATCAATCAGGCCAAGGATTGAGTGGTTTTGGTGGATATGGTGGAAGCTATGGCCAAGCAGTTCAAAGCTACCAAAGTCGGTACAACACGCAACCAGCAGCCGTGAGGAATCGCACTGCGTTCCGCAATACAGGGACAATTAGAAGGTCATATCCTGGAAATTCAAATGTACGCAACGTACCGCGTAGCACTACAGGTAATAACCGTCCTTCTGGCTCTGGTTTTGGTGGTAGTAGCTTGCGACCCTCTGGTAATTCCAGCACTACCAGACGCAATTCTGGGAGTGGTTTTGGTAGCGGACGTAGTACAGCACCCCGTCGTTCAAGTGGTTTTGGCAGCAGACGGCGTTAAGAAATTTTGTTGCTGAACAATGAAGAATTATTGAATAGGGAAGGTTCTAAGATAGGAAGAAACTAAAGCTAATTAACGGGTTGAATGCTTTTTGTTAGTCGATTGTTGAGAGATGTCGTTATAGAAATATATGATGACATCTCTCCAGAAATAACTATAGTGGTTCTCGTTTACGTGAGTACACCAGTAAGGTCACGGCACTGCCGTGCCCCTACCCTCGCAATATAATCTTGTACCGCATCTGAATGGGAACCGCTATAGGAAAAAGAGCGTTATTGAATTAAGAAATTATTCTTCTGGGGTTGCATATTACCCGGCCCAGTATATAAAAGTTAAATGCGGAATAGTTGATCGAGAAAGATTAAACTTAGAGGTCATTTATACTTTTTACTGACACAACTTTTTCAGCTTCATTTATCTTAATTTGTGCCAGCCCAAACTGTTCAATTACTGCTGCATTTGTCGTCAAATGTCTACTCACTTCAGCCACCCGGTAATGACTTTCCTGTGAAGCTAAAGCAGCCGGCAATAATAACTGATCTGCTAAGTGTTCATCCACGGCTGCGCCAGTGTGATGAAACTCAAGTAGTTGCTGACAAGCAATCTCTGCAACTGTTTCCGCCGACAACCGCAAACGCCCGAATCCACCAAAGCCTGTCAAACTGTTTTCGTATTCAGCAGTTAAAAAAATACCCGCCCCAGGAGCCACACCTCTTTCTCGCAAAGTCTTTACAGTAACTTTCAGATGGGCTTTTCGTAAAAAATTTTCGGCACGATTCGCCATTCGTTGGGGAATATGGGAAGGTAATTCTGTCACTACAGCTAGTCCCCGCACCTGTTGTAACTCTCCCCTTTCCAGCAAGTTGATGCCACCGAGTTTACCACTGCCATTTATCTGCAATTCTACTTCTCCCCCGCCTTGGGGAAACCATCCCCAAGCGCCTAATTTAACTTTTGCCTCTACACCCATGCGTTGCAATATCGGCAGATAAACTTGCTCTATGTACGTCACTGTCGGGCTAAAGTTAACATGAGTTCCACCCTTTAGTGTTACCTGAGAATTTCCAGATGCTAGTGATAAAGGCAAGAGAATTGTCTGTAAAACTAGAGCGATCGCACCCGCAGAACCACCAACTTGTGCTTTACTAACATCAAAGGTATAGTTTCCAGCTTGTACAGCACTACCTGGGATGAATTCTAGCAGCGTTGAACCCAAAGCATCACCCTGTAGTTGGGCATTACAAATTCTCGCCGCAGCCCAAACTGCTGTTAAGTGTTGTGCTGCTAATCCTGGCTTTTTGCGTCCAGCGCGAATGCCTGCAATTCGTATGGGTTCGCCAGTGATGGCCGCTAGACTTAAGGAAGTACGAAGAACTTGTCCGCCTCCCTCTCCATAGGAACCGTCAATTTCAATCATGGGCGATTTTGGAATGGTGGATTTTGGGTTATCCGAAAAGAATTCAGGAGTCAGGTGTCAGAATTCAGAATTGAATTAGAGTCCGACTGAGGAATGAATAAATGATAAAACATCACAAGCTGATCTTTCTTGCGGAAGCGGCCGCTTCGACTTTCCGCGCTTATCCCCCAATTTCTTATTCTGATTCCTGAATTCTGACTTCTGAATTCTTCTTCAACCCCACGGCTCTTAAAATCAAACCACAAATTATAAACTTCTAACAGCCAAATTTTTAGAGGGAGTTACACAAATATACAGAAAAACTTCTGATATGTGTTTTTTATAGTTTGCTAATTTTGAATTTGCAATTGAATAACCTTGCTTTTGCCGGGATTCATCAACCGATAGGGATCAACTATTTCTTTAAATTTTAACTGTTCAGGATCAATAACTTTTCTGCCTCCGTCTTCAATAATATAAGTGTGAGGATTGGCAATACTCACACCCTGTTCTTCGTGATAGCGGATAATCTCATTGAGGCGTTCTTCTGTGGTGTAGCGCACAAGTTGCAAAGCACCAGGAACTACGACACCATTCACCCGAAAGAATTCCAAATGCATCATTACTTCATCGCCAAAGTGATGATACATCTCCTCTAACAGTTGCAAATTGCCATTGCGAGGAAACATACTTTGTAAATATGTAATTCCAGTATCTACGCTCCGGGCAAGTAAGGTTGTATGATTCCAGCTAAATTCTGCTAAATGTATCCCTTTTCCCGCTTCTTCTGCTGGTTTTTCATAAGTAATTTCTCCGCCATATTTCTGCACCAAACCCGGTAAAAATTCTAAACTCGATTCGGCAATTATCAAAAATACTGAGTGAGTCCCTTCAGAAATGTACTCTTGTAGGGCGTGAAAGTATTGGGGAATTGGGGATGCAAAGACAGAAATCAACTTTTTAATCATGCCATCAGCATTACCAAGAGCCTGACCAAATTTTGCTGCTGTCATAAACTCGTCAAATGTCACAATGACTTCTGCCCAAGGATAGGCAGGCCCCAAAGGGATTTCGATTTCGGTAATGATGCCGTTAATTCCCCAAGCATGATTAACTTTTTGGACATCATCGCCGCGTAATTCGATCGCACGGGGTTCATCTTCTACAGTTATCACACGCAATGCTAAGATATTACCGCGATCGCCAAGTAACCCATATTGGATAGAGCCAATACCCCCACTTCCCCCTGCAATAAACCCGCCAATTGTAGCTGTACGGTATGTTGAGGGAGCCATGCGGATTTCCCAGCCAATCTCTCTGGTTTTTTTATCTAAAGTTGCCAATTTCACCCCAGCTTCCACCCGCGCTACACCAGGTTTTACCCAAAGAATCTCCTGCATCCGTGTCATATCTAAAATTACGCCACCATGCAAGGGTACACATTGCCCATAATTCCCCGTACCCGCACCCCGCACTGTCACGGGTACGCGATGTTTAGCACAGGCGGCCGCAACTTTTAAAACCTCTGTTTCATTAACGGGACGTACAACGATATCCCCAACTTTTCCTTCTAGTTTTGGCACTAGCACCGGGCTAAAGGTGTGATAATCCTGAGATAATTTTGCTACTTGAACGGAATCTGTGATGGTTTCTATGCCTTCTAGAGAATTAATCAGGGCATCTAATTTTGTTGTCATCGTTTAAAAACCTTGCCTCTAAGGTAAGGGAGCCTTAAATGGATTACTACTAGGTGGAACGGGGTTAATGCTGGGTACTGGAGTAGGCACTACTTTTGGAATTACTCTGATTGCAAATCCTCTTTCCTGGGGTTGTTGCTTATTAGATATATCATTAACTTGCAGCGTAATTTTATCTGGAAAAGCTAGATTGACTGGCAGACTTCGTGAGCCAATTAGTGGAACATCTCCGAATGGCTGGAGTTTAACCTGAATATTTTCCCCTTCTACTCTCCAACTCAAAGTGGCAGTTGTTCCTTCATTAAGTTCTAGATTTGGTTGTTGAAGCCCGTTGATTGTGAAAGAAATAATTTTAAATGGCTTCGGTAATATTTCTATTTTAGATTCAGTCTTTTTAGAACTTAATTTGCTACTTCCATTGTTAGAAACAGCTTTAATTTCAAAAGCAAAGTTTCCGGCTCTATTTGCTGCTAAAGGAATATTTTTACATTGCAGTTGTTGATTGGTTTGTATACACAGTTTTTGGAGTTTTGGATCGGTGATATTACCTTGAGCAAATTTATAATTTATTGGTTCACCATAAGATGTTCCATCATCTCCAATACCAGTAATTTGAGTTTGTGCTAACAATAATGGACGGGCGATTGCCCAACTTAAAAGAATATTTTGCCCTTTTATATACTGTCGTTTATCTGCTTGAAAATTTATTATTTCTGCAATTTCTTTTTCAGCTATTTTTACTGGAATTTCTTTCTCGACAGATTGGGTTTTTGGAGACAACATTTGGATGCCATTACGATAAAAAGCTTGTAATTTAAAAGTGTAATCACCTTTTGTTGTCGCTCCAGTTCTAATGTTGCTACAAATTAAATCTTGTTTTTCTTGCACCTGACAAAGAGGTGTATTTGCCTGATTCAGTGATTCAGGAATACCACCGCTAAAGTCATAGGTAATCGGCTCAATGGGTTGGGAACCTTTGGCCGTAACAACCAACTTTTGCAACTGCTTATACTGGGAAATTTCCCAGTTCAAAGCAACCTCATCACCTTCAGTAATTTGAGAGTTATTCGCGCTAAAATTTTCTAATCTCAAAGGTTCGGGGTTTAAGATTCGCCAAATGATAAATCCTATCCCTCCTAATAATCCCAAAATTGCCAAAATCAACAAAATAAATTGCCACCAAGGGCGCGGTTTCCATACCAAACTCCCTTGAGGAAATGTGTTAGGTAGAGGAAAATTTTGTGGATCTTTAATATCAACTTGAAAGTTGACTACTAACCCAGCACCAAACCAAGGTTGTCGCCACCAAGGTTTAGGTTTTACCGTCAAATTGCTGATAGCAGTTTTATTTGGTAATAATCTGACTTCGCTAGGATCAAATTTGTAAATATATAGTTCTTCTTCGTCTCGATTTTTTAAGCTTAATATCAGTTCTCGGACAATATTACCTTGGTTTGTTATTGATAATTCATACTTGCCCAGACTCCGGCTAACTTGTCCTAAAATGGTATTGAATTCTATATTTAAATGATAATTTGTCGGAACTTGGATATATACCAAATCTAGTAGTACTAAGTCGGGAGAGTTTTCTGAATACAAGCGGATTGTCGGAGAATAACTCCCTGCAAGGGTATCCGCAGGCGGGTGAAATCTCAAAAATATTTGACCCTGATTACCAGGGTTTAATTCTAGTGCAGTCACATCAGAAATCAATCCTGGCCCCTCAAATCCAGTAGCCGGATAATTGATTGTGAACCAGTCTTCGTCTAAATCTGGGCAACTCAAGCGGAACCTATCTACAAGATAAGAGCGATTGTCAACTACTACCTCCACTTGCAAAGGCTCACTAGGTTTAAAAATTAGCGGTTTGTTGGGATTAGTATTCGGTTTAATAGAAAATGTCGGGTCGTTTATCCGAATTGCAGTTTGTTCTTGCAGAAGAACCTTAATTTGGTTGGGGAAGGTTACGGGTGTATTTTGGGGATAATGAAGAGGGGAGTCTACAACTAATGTATAGTCGTATGTTCCGGGGAGAGCATTTGCGGAAATTTGAAACTCAAATTTTACTTCGTCACTATTCTGCCCTGGAGCTAATGCTAAACTTTCTCTCGGAGAAGTAGACCAGCCGGTTAAATTTTGAAATACTTCATCAAAAACAAAGTATAAGTCAATAACCGCACTTTGATCTCCCTGATTGATCACAACAATATAGAGTTCAATGGTATCTCCTGGCATCCCAAATTGAATTCCAGGTGGATTGATAATAACTTGCAGTGGATTGAATTTAGCTTGCATGTCATTGACTCTCTTATTTGATGCGGTGTAGTTTGACTTGAAAATCTTCACCACCACTCACAATCATGGTTCCTTGATTAGTTTTCAAGTCGATACTATTGATTTTTTTAGAACTTTGGTAAATTGTTTTACCTTCTGCTGCTTTTGTTTTATCGAGTTTATGTTCGGGAGTTAAATACCAAACTACTACTCGTCCATCATCGCCACCACTTACTAGCAAACCACCATCATCACTAAATGCGAGACTACGCACAGATGTTTTTGATGCTCGCCAACGGTCTATTGGCAAACAATTGAGTTCATTTACTTTTTCGAGTGGATTCGGATTTGTTTGGCACTGATTCAAATTCCAAATGGTAATGAATCCCGCAGAATCGGAGGTTGCTAGGATTTTTGCTGCCGAGTTAGGAACAAAAGCCAATCCCCAAATATAATCTTCACGCCCAACTAAAGGATCTAGTTTTTCTAGATTTTGCACTGATAAATTTGGGAATTGTTTATCAGATTGGGCCCGATTCCACTGCCACAAGATGAAACGCTTAAAGTTTCCGGCAATTACTAGAGTTGTTGCATCTGGGCTGAGATTTAATGCCCGGACTTGGAAACCTGATAGTTTCAATGTACTTTGGACATCGATAACTTGCGGTTCTGGCAGAAAATCGCTGTTAGGCGCTGGTCTTGACCATAATCTAACTTTACCACTGCCATAACCACTGAATAGGTTAAGTGAGTTTGGAGTAAAAGCTAAGTCAAAAACGCGATCGCCTTTTGCTTTAGGATCTTTAAGGTCTTGAAGTTCGTTAATTTTTTGCCCCGATGGTACATCTCTAAGTTCAATTACACCATTATCTAAACCAACAGCCATGCGATCGTTTTGTAATGGCATGAAGCGTAAGACTTCTACAGCGTCATTGGTAATCGTCATCAAACCTTTAGGCTGTTGTCGTTGTTCGCAAGCAACTGGTTGCCCAGCATAAGTTGCGCTATTATCGGGGTCTAAGTTATCAGAATTAATTCTCCAAAGCCTTAGTGTGCAATCATCTGAGCCACTAACCACTGATAAACCAATGCCACTAAAACGGACTGAGTTGACAGAACGTGTATGCATTACATCTCTTGGTTGCAGGATTAATGCTAGGAGTGCGGCTAAAAGTGCGATCGCAGCTAGCTGTAACCATAGAGGTATAATTGGCAGAGTCTCTACTTCTAATGTCTGCGTGGCTGGGTCTGTACTCCCTAAACGTTGGTCGGATAATTCTGATTTCGCCTCTAATAATAGAGTTTTACCCATTCCTACCCAAGGGCGTTTTGTTTTCACATCGAGGATTACTTTACTTGTCTCTCCTAGATGAAGATTGGCATTTTCAGGAAGCTTTTTGAAGCTACATTTTCGCCAGTCTCTCCCCTGTACCTGGACATTAATTTCCTGGTTGACGTTACTAGCATTTTTAAACAGTAATTCAAAGGAAGCTGTATCAGATTTCCAGTCAGGCAACCATGCCGATTTGCTAGGGATTTTTAGGTGTTTTTGGGTAGTGGTAAAGTCTATAAAACCCACTGGTAAGACTTCGATGTTGCCTTCAGCACTGGTTGGATAACCATTATTGCTAACAGCTTCAATCGTAAAAGGGTAATTTTGACTGGGCGCTTGCACTACAGAAGGAGGTTGACATTGAAATGTGGCTTCTGCTAACCCTCCTGCTTCAAGAGATAATCGGCGTTCTGCACTACTTGTCAGCCAAGACGAATCAACGCCGATAAAACGTAGTACCACTTCAGTTGGTTGTTGCCCCAAGTTCCGTACCCGTACTGGTATATCTATGGAATTACGGGGATAAACTTGGAACTCTCGCACAGGCAATTCTACACTTAGATGTGTTGGTCTGTTGTCTCGCTCGATTTTCAGACGCAGCACAAGTCTGCACTGTTGTGCTAATTGCGGTGAAAAAATATTCACCATCAAGTTGACAGTACCGACAAATCCCGGAATGGGTGTATTGAATATGAAGACTTGGAAGATGGTGCTGCTGCCTGGTGGTTTAGCTGCTGCCACCTCTGGTTCGAGTCGATACCATCGGTATCCAGTGTTCCGGGTTTCTCCGGCGGCGGTAATTTCTACCTGAAAATTGACAAAGCGATCGCTGTCATTATTGACAGTTACCTCAAATGATACAGGAGTATCACCCGGACGAAAGGTTAGGTTCTGAGTAGAAAGACTGGCATTAATAACACTTTTTTCCATGCTATTATTTATACTATTTTATTATTTTGCATAACTAACACTATTAAAAAATTAATATCTGCGAAAAGTTGGCAATAGGTCTTTTGGTTTGATTATTCAATAATATTGTGTAATAAATTTGTCAATTTATAAAAGTCATTTTCAGAAAAGCTAGCTATATATTCCAATCCCAATCTTTCAATTGAATATCTGGCACAATCCCATCAACACTTCACCAGCCAGGTATATGGGTAAAAAATCAACTTTTCGGGATGAACCACTATAAAACCTAATTTTTGATCCTCATGGTAAAATTACATAGTTTTATGACTTTACAAAAGCGTCAACTTGCTAGATGATAGCAACGAAAGGAAAAATAATTAGTAAATATATAGTTTTTTAACTCTCAAGAGTTATGTGAAAATCCTGTAATGACAAGGCTGAAGTCGGTTTGAGTTTCCCTCATAACCTTAGTTCGAGGTAAAAAAATGGTAACGCTACATACCTCACGCTTCCAAGTGAATCCCGCAACTTGCACTTCCCATAACCATAATTTGGTCTTCATTGACATGGCGGTTGAAGACTATAGTAATTTAGTCAATGGTGTGCTTGAGAATACCCAAGTGTTCACTCTGGAATCGACACAGAACGGTGTTGAACAAATTACGGATATTCTGACGAGTTGCGATCGCTCAAATTTGATTAATATTCATATTGTGTGCCACGGTACACCAGGCTGCTTACAATTGGGCAACACTAATTTAGGACTTGATAACCTCGACAAGTACAGCCAACAACTTCAACAATGGCAGCAGATATTTTTAGCCTCTGCCAACAGCGATCGCCCCTACAATTTATTTATCTATGGTTGCAATGTGGCTGCGGGTGATGCAGGCGAGGAATTTGTCGCCAAATTGCACCAACTCACAGGAGCAAATATTGCCGCTTCCCGTCAACGGATTGGGAATGCAGAATTAGGTGGTAATTGGGAGTTAGAAGTCCGCACCACTGAAATGGAGGTTAGTTTAGCCTTTTCAGAAGCGACGCGACAGGCTTATGCAGGGATATTGGCGACGTTTACCGTCAATGATACCGGAGATGTCGATGATGGCGATCCGAACAACGGGATCACCACACTCCGAGAGGCAATTAATTTAGCCAATGCTACTAAGGGGCAAGATACAATTACTTTTGGTGGAGTGTTTAATAATACAACTCCAGACGTAATCACCCTTACCTCTGGGCAACTGACGATTAACGATAACGTCACCATCTTGGGGACTGGGGCATCTCAGCTTACAGTCAGTGGAAATAATGCCTCCAGAGTTTTCGAGATATCGGGAGTAGGTACAGACGCGATCGTTGATGGCTTGACTATTTCTAATGGTAATGACGGCGGTCTTTTGATCAATGAGACTACCATCCTCAGCCTAACGAACAGCACAGTCTCTAACAATACAACGTCTCAGAATGGTGGTGGAATCGTTAACTCAGGCGTTCTCAATCTAACTAACAGCACAGTCTCTAACAATACAACGTCTCAGAATGGTGGTGGAATCGTTAACTCTGACTCAGGTATTCTCAGCCTGAACAATAGCAGCGTCTCTGGCAACACAGCATCCGGGAGTGGTGGTGGTATCTCTAATAGCAATATCCTCAACCTGAATAATAGCACTGTCTCTGACAATCAGGCATCATTCGGCGGCGGCATCGCTAACCCAAGTTCTTTTTATTCTTTCGGTTCAGCTACCGTGACTAACAGCACCATCTCTGGCAATAAGTCACTAGAAGATGGCGGTGGTATCTATAATGGTGGGAGCTACAATAACGGAAACGTTCTCACCCTTATAAGTTCTACTGTTACAAACAATACGTCAGATTTGGATAGCAATGGTACTGGTGATGGTGGAGGTATTTTCAATACTGGTCGAAAATTTGTCGTTGGGAACAGCATCATTGCAGGCAACTCCGACAAATCTACCTCCGATATCATTAATCCCGATGTGAGTGGCAGTTTCACTGACTCCGGCAATAACCTCATTGGTAATAGCACTGGTAGCACTGGTTTCACCACCAGCACCCTAGTAGGAACTAGTGCCAGCCCCATTGATCCAAAACTCAGTCTGCTGCAAAATAATGGCGGTGTAACTTTAACTCATGCCTTACTTGCAGATAGTCCCGCCATTGATACTGGAAATAATAGCCTAGTTAGTGCTACCACTGACCAAAGGGGCGCTGAATTTGAGCGGATATCCGGCGCTACAGTGGATATTGGTGCTTATGAAGTCCAGTCCACTAGCCCACTACCTGTTAATACTGACACAGTAGTAACTAATACTAACGATTCAGGGGTAGGCTCGTTGCGGCAGGCTATTATCAATGCTAATGCCACTGCTGGGGCGGATACAATTACCTTTGCGGGCGTGTTCACCGACGCTATCCCAGATATCATCACCCTCACATCTGGATCACTAAGCATTACCGATGATGTAACCATTTTAGGGACTGGGGCATCTAAGCTGACCATAAATGGGAACAATACTTCGGGTGTATTCGAGATATCGGGCACAGGGACAGATGTGAGCATTGATAGCTTGCAGGTTACTAATGCTAATGATGTAGTATATGGCAGTATTTTGCTCAATAGTAATGCCAGCCTCAGCCTAACGAATAGCACAGTTTCTAACAATAAAGGAGCAGTGGGCGGCATATTGAACAGAGGTACTCTCAGCCTGACAAACAGCACTGTCTCTGGCAATGGTGGGTCGTCGTTAGGCGGAGGCATATTTAACACAGGCAACCTCAGCCTAACTAACAGCACCGTCTCTGGCAATTATGCGACGATTAAATACTCCTCTGCCTACGGTGGCGGTATATTTAACACAGGTACTCTTAGCCTAACTAACAGCACCGTCTCTAATAATAGTTTGTATGCCAGTGGCTTAGAGCGCGGTGGCCCTAACCCTTACCCTACTTACGGGGGCGGAATCTATAACTCTGGCAGCGTTAGCCTGACCAATAGCACTGTCTCCAATAGTGTCGCGCAAACTGGTGGTGGCATTTATAACAGTGGCACTTTCAGCCTGAACAATAGCACTGTCTCTGGAAATAGGGCTTACTCTACTGGTGGCGGCATTTATAACTCAGGCTCCCTCACTGTCACTACCAGTACTATTACTAATAACACTGCATCTGATTTTTATATAGGTGATGCGGATGGTGGAGGTATCGTCAATTTATCAGATGGTACTGTCATTGTTGAGAACACTATCATTGCAGGCAACTTCGACAAACCCGACACCTATGGCGAAGAGGGTTTCTACTCCAATGATGTTTGGGGCAACTTCATTGACTCAGGGAACAATCTAATTGGCGATCGCACCGGTAGCACAGGCTTTAATACTAGTACACTAGTAGGCACAAGCGTTAACCCCATTGATCCCAAACTTAGCCCACTGCAAAATAACGGTGGTACAACCTTAACTCACGCTTTACTTGCAGATAGTCCCGCTATTGACGCTGGCGCAAATTCCTTGATTCCTGCTGGTGTCGAAAATGACCAGCGTGGTGTTGGATTTGACAGAATATCTGAGGGTACAGTTGATATTGGTGCTTTAGAATTCAACGGTATTAACGGAACCAATGGCGCTGATAACCTAGTGGGCACAAATTACGCTGATATAATTAACGGTCAAGGCGGGAATGATATTATCACAGGTAATCAAGGGAATGATATCCTAACCGGTGGCGGCGGCAATGATAAATTTGTTTACAACTTAGGTGATGGTGTTGATACTATTAGCGATTTCGGCGGGTTAGGTAAAGGCTCAAATCCTTCAGCAGAAACCATAGCCGAAATAGATATCCTCAAATTTCAAGGTGCTGGATTGACAGCCCAAAATCTATTACTCACCCAGAATGGTAACGATCTAGAAATTACCTTTGAAGGTGTGGCTAATAACAAAGTTATCCTACAAGACTTTGCTCTAGAAAACCTAGATAACCTCTGGAGTATCGGTAATATTATTTTTGATGGGCAGACCACAATTAGTGACAGCTTTGATATTTTCGATGCCGATTCTACTCAAAGTACCATCTTCAACAAAAATACATTTACCTTTCTCAATGATCTCAACAACAATGTCGAGGGTTTTGACAATTCAGCAGATATTATTTATGGTCTGGAAGGTGATGACCGCATAGATGGTAAAAGTGGTAACGATAGCCTCATCGGTGGTGCTGGTAACGATAGCCTCATCGGTGGCGCTGGTAACGATAGCCTTATCGGTGGTGCTGGTGACGATAGCCTCATTGGTGGTGCTGGTAACGATAGCCTCATCGGTGGTGATGGTAACGATAGCCTTATCGGTGGTGCTGGTGATGACATCCTAATTGGTGGCGGTAATATTAATACCTTAACTGGTGGTAGCGGTCATGATCAGTTCGTTTGCCAAGGCTTGAATCGTGATACAATCACTGACTTTAATCACAGCGAGGATAAGTTAATCCTTACTGACTTGTTTAAGAGCCGGGGCTACAGTAGCAGTAACCCCATCTCAGATGGTTATCTGCGGTTTGTACAATCGGATACTTCTACACAAGTTCAGTTTGACTACTCTGGTATTGGTGGAGCTTTTTATACCTTTGCGACTTTAGATAATTTCACCGCAACTAATCTGGTAGTTGGTACTAACGTTATTGTGTAGGGTTCAGTTTAACGAACCGCAAAGGCGCAAAGAACGCAAAGGAAGAGAAGAAAGAAATGCTTACAGCTATTTTCAGATAAATAGCTGTAATTTTTGGATCTTAGATTTCAGAAACATCTAAAATCCAAAATCTATAACTTTTACAGTTGGCGCACTAATGGCTGACCATCTTTGACTTCACCAATCAAAACTAAGTCAACACAGTTAACAAAAATCCCATTTTCCAGAACGCCGGGAATGTTATTCAATGTCTTTTCTAGATTGACTGGATCTTCAATAGAGTCAAATCTGACATCTAAGACAAAGTTACCTTGGTCAGTAATCACTGGGCCAGCTTTTTTTACACCCATGCGGAGTTCTGGTTTACCACCAAGTTTTTTGATGGCATTGGTTACAGGAGTAATTGCCATTGGAATTACTTCCACCGGCACAGCGAAACTAGAACCCAAGCGGTCTACTAATTTACCACTATCTACAACGACGATAAACTGTTCTGCTAGGTAATCTACGACTTTTTCGCGGGTATGTGCTGCACCACCGCCTTTAATCAAATTCTTTTGCGGATCAACTTCATCTGCCCCATCAATGGCAATATCGATGTGGTCAATAGCATCTAAGGTGGCGAGAGGGACACCGTACTGCTTCGCCAGTACTTCTGACTGAAAGGAGGTAGGTATACCAATGATATCTTTGAGTTCACCAGACTTGAGGCGATCGCCTAAAAACTGAATTGTATATGCTGTAGTTGACCCCGTACCTAACCCAACGATGGAACCCGACTTTACTAGGGCGGCGGCGGCTTTGCCAACTTCTTGCTTCATCAACTTTACGGGATCTGTTGCTGTCATTCCCAAAACTCCTGAAAAACTGACTATAGTCCATAGTAGTGGGCAGATAACCTCAAAAGATGAAAGGTAAAAAACAAGTTTTTGCTAATTTCTACTTCCTTGATTAGAAACTTTAAAAAATAAAACACCCTATTGTCCGGGAGAGAGGAGATAACTTATGTAAAAAGTTTGTATATTAATATACTTGTGTTATGAAGAAGCCCCAACACACCGATCTTACCTTTGAGAAACTTCTCGCTGATATTGACCCAAAAGTAGCAAATACTTTCACAGTGGAGCAATTAGAAGCCATAAAAAGGGGTTTTACCTCTCGTGCTTGGACTCGTCATTCTTTAGACATAAGAGTTTCAGTGCCAATTCCCGGATTAAGGTTTTATCTGGTGTTGCTGGCAGGTTCAGAACGTCGTTCTAAAGTGCGTTTAAGCTCCGAAAGAGGTTTATATCCTTTTTGGACTCCTGTAAATATTTTATTTATCATGGGGTTTTTAAGCGTTCTATCGATTTCCGGCTATACTATTTTTTCTTTTGTATTGTCTTCACTTACTCCTCTATCTAGCAATTACCCTACTTCAATTCCTTGGATTTACGATAAATCAGAATGTGAACACACTGGTAGAATCTGGCGTGATGAGAAATGCTGGGATTCTGAACACAGTCCTAATTTTTAAAGCTATATCAAGTTCGGGTGATTACTTGTAATAAAATCCATCAATGTCGGTTGGGTTGAACTTTAGAGTGTTCCAAAAAATAAATGATCCAAAACCCGTCATTGCGAGCGAAGCGAAGCAATCGCAAGGGCTGGGATTGCTTCGCTTCGCTCGCAATGACAATTGAGCATTTTTTTACTTGGAGTACTCTTAGTGTTACCCAACATGAGCAAGGATAAAATGTTGGGTTGAGGAACGAAACCCAACCTACACATATTAAGTGTTTAACCGAACCTGATATTATACCTTCTCCTCTGTCCTGCAATTTCCAAAGGAAAAACGAAAAAAACCCTGACTTCTAGCCAGGGGTTTTTCAACTTCGTCTATTAAACAGTTAGAGGATTATTTTTTGGGTGAGATGAGCATCATCATGTTTCGCCCTTCTTTTTTAGGCGCTTGTTGAAGCTCACCATAAGGCTCCAAATCGGTTGCCATTCGCTTGAGCAAATCTTCTGCTAGGTCGCTGTGTTGAATTTCTCGACCCCGGAACATCACAGTCGCTTTGACTTTATCGCCATCTTTCAAAAAGCGCTCTGCTTGCTTAACACGCACATTGTAGTCGTGTTCTTCTATTTTGTAACGCATCTTAACTTCTTTGACATCAGCCGTGTGCTGCTTTTTCCGGGCTTCCCGCGCCTTTTTCTCCTGCTCAAACTTGTATTTCCCGTAGTCCATAATCCGACAAACTGGCGGGTCAGCTTTGTCACTTATAAGCACCAAATCTAACTCTTTTTCTTCTGCTAGTTGTAGTGCTTCCTGTGGGGGCATAATTCCCATCTGGGCACCATCAGTATCAATGACCCGAATTTTCGGGAAGCGAATTCTTTCGTTAATTTGGGGCAGATCGCGAGTTCTTTTCTTCTCAATCACAGGCATTATGATTTGTAGGAGCTCTTAATGAAGGATTTGGTGTGGTCTTGATTGATATGCCTTCAGAAGCAAGATACGGAAATAACTCAGGACTGAAAACATAGTCTACAGTTCTAGAGTAACTAATCCATAAAATAGTTGCGTCCTTAGTATTTGTCATTTTACTAACTCTGAGAGAATTTCTCTGCAATAGTTAATCTAAATTACACAACCTAGACTCATGTTAAATATTATTACAATTTAGCAATATTTTTTGCGATGGCGTAACCGCCCATTTTAGGCGATCGCATAAAGCAACATCATGTCTCCAAAATATTAAGCTTGCAGATGCAGCACATCTAGCAAAATCAATGTAGTATATTATCTTACATTCAGTAAGCTTAGTAGTATTTATAGTCCACCAGCGCTGATAAATCCACTTTAAAAAGGGAGAAGCAGAGAGAATATCCCCTCTGCTTCTTTCACCTATATCCTCTTAATAAGACCACTTCCAGTCACGAATTTCCGGCATATCATCGCCGTACTTCTGGATGTAGTGCTTGTGTTCGATGAGCTTATCTTGCATTTCCTGTTTGACATAAGCTGCTCTATATCCTAGTTTTGGTACACGAGCAATTACATCCATTACTAGGTGAAAGCGATCGAGATCGTTAAGCACAACCATATCAAAGGGGGTAGTGGTGGTTCCTTCTTCCTTATAGCCACGCACATGCAAGTTATGATGGTTGGTTTGGCGATAAGTTAGGCGATGAATCAGCCAAGGATAGCCATGAAAAGCAAAGATAATCGGTTTGTCTGTGGTGAAAATTGTGTCAAAGTCTTTTTCACTCAAACCGTGGGGATGTTCGCTTTTTGGCTGTAGTGTCATCAAATCGACTACGTTCACTACCCGCACCTTTAACTCAGGGAAGTGCTGACGCAGAATATCCACAGCCGCTAAGGTTTCCAAGGTGGGAATATCCCCAGCACAACCCAGTACTACATCTGGTTCGCCGCCTTGGTCGTTGCTTGCCCATTCCCAAATGCCGATGCCTTTTGTACAGTGCTTGATAGCAGCATCCATATCAAGATATTGCAATGCTGGTTGCTTTCCGGCAACGATGACGTTGACATAGTTGCGGCTTCTTAAACAATGGTCAGTTACTGATAGCAGAGTATTCGCATCGGGGGGCAAATATACACGAACGATCTCTGCTTTCTTGTTAATTACATGGTCGATAAAACCGGGGTCTTGGTGAGAGAAGCCGTTATGGTCTTGTCGCCAAACGTGGGAGGTGAGTAGATAATTGAGGGAAGCAATCGGTCTACGCCAGGGAATATCTCTGGTTGTTTTCAACCATTTGGCGTGCTGATTGAACATTGAGTCAATAATGTGGATAAACGCCTCGTAGCAGGAGAAGAACCCGTGCCGTCCTGTGAGGAGATAGCCTTCTAACCATCCTTGACAATTAGTTTCGCTGAGAATTTCCATTACCCGACCGTCGGCGGAAAGGTGGTCATCTTCCGGGAGGATCTGGGCTACCCAATCCCGATCTGTAACTTCTAGTACAGCGCCTAAGCGATTTGATACCGTTTCATCGGGGCCGACGATGCGGAAGTTGCGGGTTTCTTGGTTAAGTTGCATGATATCCCGGAGAAATTTTCCGGCAACTTGGGTAGCTTCTGCGATCGCTTGTCCTGGTTTGAGAACATCTACAGCATAGTCTTGAAAGTCTGGCATCTTCAGGTCGCGCAGCAAAATGCCGCCGTTAGCGTGGGGATTGTCACCCATGCGTCGATGACCTTTGGGAGCTAGTTCTGCTAATTCGGGAATCAGCGTGCCGTTGCTGTCGAAGAGTTCTTCTGGTTTGTAACTCTTCATCCAGTCTTCTAGGAGTTTCAGGTGTTCTGGCTGTTTAGCGATATTGCTCAAGGGAACTTGGTGCGATCGCCAATAACCTTCGGTTTTTTTGCCATCAACTTCCTTGGGCCCTGTCCAACCTTTGGGGGTTTTTAAGACAATCATCGGCCACTGAGGACGTTCAGTGAAACCATGTACACGGGCTTCTCTTTGGATGCTTTGAATTTCAGCGATCGCTATATCTAAAGTCGCCGCCATCTGCTGGTGGACATCTGCGGGATCGTCACCTTCGACAAAGTATGGTTTGTAGCCATAACCTACAAATAAGCTTTCTAATTCCTCGTGGCTGATGCGTGCCAGTACTGTTGGATTGGCAATTTTATACCCATTTAGGTGCAGAATCGGCAGTACAGCCCCATCATGCACCGGGTTAAGAAACTTGTTGGAATGCCAGCTAGTTGCTAAAGCACCTGTTTCAGCTTCGCCGTCACCGACAACAGCAGCAACGATCAAGTCAGGATTATCAAAGGCAGCACCGAAAGCGTGGACGAGGGCGTAACCTAGTTCCCCCCCTTCGTGGATCGAACCAGGAGTTTCCGGTGCAACATGGCTAGGAATACCACCAGGGAAAGAGAATTGTTTGAAGAGTTTCTGGATTCCTTCTGCATCCTGGGAGATGTTGTGATAGTACTCGGTGTAAGTGCCTTCTAGGTAGGTGTTGGCTACCAGTCCAGGGCCTCCATGACCGGGGCCAGCAATGTAGATTGTGTTCAGGTCATATTTTTTGATGACCCGATTTAGGTGAGCATAGATCAAGTTTAGCCCTGGCGTTGTTCCCCAGTGACCCAAGAGCCTGGGTTTGACGTGTTCCAGCTTTAACGGTTCTTTCAATAGTGGATTGTCAAGTAGATATATCTGCCCAACCGAAAGATAGTTAGCTGCACGCCAGTAGGCGTTTATCTTACGTAATTCTTCGTCTGTTAAAGGCTTTGTTTGTGGAGTTGTTGCTAATGTCATTTCGACACTCCATTACAAAAGGATTTTGGCGAACTCATCAGTAAGCAATTATACTTTTTTTCCAGATGATGTCCATCTATCCATAATGAATTTTTCAACCTTTGTGACTAAATTCCTCTTTCTCAGTACAGAATGGAAAGCGATCAAGCGATCGCTTTGACATGCTCACCGCCGTGAACGCACTCTTAAGAAGGAGTAATGAGTAATAAGTAATGAGTAATGAGTAAATACCCATTTTTCTGATAACGAGTTACACCTACTCTAACAATCTTAAATTATCGTGAAAATCTCTGATTCCTCTCTCTGCGTTCTCTGCGTCTCTGCGGTTAATTTTTTTACAAATCAGTAACCGCTATTTTAAAATATCTAAAAAAGCTTTAGCGATCGCTTAAGGGACTTCCAAAAAATAAATCATCCTTTATGTTAGAACAACAACCAGAAAGTTTACAGTCTTATGTTAAACAGTTAGCCGCAGAAGCTTTACACAAATCAGAACCATCTGCATGGTTTGAAGTTTTATACGCGAAAGCTAAAGGGGACGCAGCACAAATTCCTTGGGCCAAGTTAGCTCCTCATCCTTATCTGCAAAATTGGTTAACGAATCATGAACCATTCGCCTTACAGCAAAAGGCATTAGTAATTGGTTGTGGCTTAGGAGATGATGCCGAAGCTTTAGCAAATGTGGGATTTGAAGTAACCGCTTTTGATATTTCTCCGACAGCGATTTCCTGGTGTCAGCAGCGATTTCCCGATTCGACTGTCAACTATGTAGTTGCAGATTTGTTGGCAATTCCCTCACAATGGCATCAAGCCTTCGACTTTGTTTTTGAATGTCGTAACATTCAAGCTTTGCCCTTGAATGTGCGTTCTTCAGTTATTTCTTCAGTTACCTCTGTTATCGCTTTAGGTGGAACACTGTTACTGATTACTCGTGTTCGGGACACAGAAGTTGAACCCAGTGGCCCACCTTGGCCATTATCAAACTCAGAACTTGAGCAGTTTGAAAATTTAGGATTATACCAAGTAGAGAAATTTGTGTTTTCCGAGTCTGAACAAATTGACGTTAAGCAGCTACGGATTGAATACCAAAGACAATAATTACTCGACTCTGTAGACACCACATTTTATGTCAGGGTAAAATCCCCATTAAAATCATAAGCCAGTTTCTGACCTTTTATCAGAAAAATGGGTTTAAAACCCCGTGTTTCCAGCACGGCTTTAAAGTAATGAGTTAGGAGTAAGTAATGAGTTATGAGTAATGAGTTATGAGTTATGAATATTTACTTCTTCCTTCTTGCTTCTTACTCATTACTTTTTACTTCTTACTCATTACTTATTAATGAGTGGATGAAAAATGGGTATTTACTCATTACTCATTACTCATTACTCATTACTCATTACTCATTACTTGTTACTCATTACCCCTTCTTAAGAGTGCGTTCACTGCGGTGAGGATGTCAATCTTAACTGTCCACTGATTTAATTTGTTCCCTAAGCGATGGTGTTAGAATCATTACCCCTCTAACAATTTCTTCAGGGGTAGCTGTGCCATTGATTATTTTTGGTGCGATCGCCATAACTTCCAGAGCTAGGTTTGTTGGAATTCCTTTTGCTTCTAAACGTTTCAATTCCAAAACGTCGATACCTACTGCCAATCCATCCAAATATTCTTCTACAGTCACTTCTAAATCTTCAATTTCTGACATAAGTATAAGAGCCTTCATTCTCTAGGTTGCACTTGAGAAATTATTCGAGAGTTACGATTTTTGGTAAAGTTTAGAGGATGTTTGAAAAGTCCTGTTTTCGGTATCAAAAGTTTTAGATCCCTCTAAATCTCCCTTAAAAAGGGAGACTTTGATTCTTCCCCATTTTTCAGGTAGGGGGGATCTAAAAGTGCCTAAAATCACAGCGAAAAACTTTTCAAACATCCTCTTAAGTCATTTTCGAGTTTCTCAAATTTTGGTTAATAATTCAAAATTAAATATGTTCATGACTAACTCAAGGTAGAGCGAGTAATAGCCTAATTATTAATTTCTAATAATCCAGGCGGTGGCGTAATTTCAATACGATTAGATTTCAAGTCTACGACTGGTGCGATCGCTTCCACAAATGGAATCAAAACAGTCTTTTGCTTTTTGTCACTTGTCGTTTGTCCTTTGTCAGTGGTAAAAGATGGGTGTAATTTTACTTCTAACAAATCATTGCCAGCCGGGATGATGTCTACCACCGTACCAACGAGTTCGCCAGATGCTTGCATGAAGACTTCCAAGCCAATCAAATCGAGGACATGATATTCATCTTCGCCTAATTGGGGGCGATCGCTTGCTGGAACCATTAACTTACAACCGCGCAACGCCTCGGCCTGATCGCAATTTTCCACACCAGCTAATTTAATCACATACAAGTTTTTGTTACTGATATAACGTCCTGTCAATAATTCTATTGGTTGCGGTTCTGTGTCATCTGAACGCAACAACCAACGTTTTCCCGCCACCTCAAATCTTTCGGGGAAGTCTGATACTGGATAAACTTTTAATTCTCCAGACAATCCTTGAGGGGAAACAACCTTACCAATTTCTAGCCAATTGTCGAGATTAGGGGCTGGGGATTGGGGATTGGGGATTGGGGGTTGGGGATTGGGGATTGGGGATTGGGGATTAGATTTTTTTGATTTTCTTCCTCCTCTACTCCTGTGCGCCTCTACTCCTTTACTCCCTATCTCTTTATTAGCTTCTTCGTGTTTCATTCTATTTTCCCTACTACGCAGTCACCGCCGCACTTTTATAAACTTCTTGAGCAGCTTTTGCTAAACGTTGCATAGCAATGGCTATCTCTTCATCTGTACCTGTAAGGCTGATGCGGAAACATTGGTGCTTGTGCGCCCATTCTTCCTCTAAACCCGGAAAGAAGCTACTTCCAGGGACAATAATCACACCTACTTGCTTTAATTGCTGGTAAAATTCCCAGTCACTGATGGGTAAATCCTGTAACCATAACCAAGCAAAAATTGCTCCTTCACCACGATGGAGGAACCAAGGTAAATCCTTGGGCATAGCTTCTTCTAAGCTAGTTTCTAAAACGGCAAACTTATTCTGGTAAAAGGGACGGATGACGGTGTGAGAAATTTCTACTAATGCGCCAGAATTAATTGCAAAAGCTGCGATCGCTTGGCCGTAACGTGAAGAGTGAAGACTAATATTTGCTTGGAAACACTCCAGCACTTCAATCCACTTTTCATCCCCAATGGCAATACCAACCCTTTCTCCTGGTAATCCCGCTTTCGATAAACTCATGCAGTGTAAGATGTTATCACCAAACACTGGTGTCATTTCGGTAAAGTTCAATGCCGGGAAGGGAGGCGCATAAGCTGAGTCAATTAACACGGGTAGATTGTAAGGCGCAGCTAAAGCAGCGATCTTTTTCACCTCATCTTCAGTGAGGACATTACCAGTGGGATTACAGGGGCGAGAAAAGAGGATACAACCCGTATTTTCTGTAATCGACAGTTGGCTGAAGTCGGGGCGATATTTAAATCGGTGGGCGGCTTCATCAATATCGAGAGTGGGTTTGTAGGCAGTTAAGGCTTTTGGAACTAAGGAGAGTCCGCCGTAACCTGTGTAGTCAGGGCTAAGGGGCAAAACGACTTGTTTTAATTCGCCGCTAGGGGTGTAGCCACCGAAGCTATTCACAGCGTAGAAGTAGAGGGTTTGACTGCCGGGAGTGATCAGGATATTGCGATCGCTTAAGTTTAACCCGTAACGTTTGTTAAAGTCGTTGGCGATCGCTTCAACTAATGGTGCATAGCCCTGACTTGAGCCATATCGACAAACTACCTCACCATATTCGGGGCTAGCTAAAAGCTGTGCAGTACAATCTCGCCATAATTGTTCTACTTCTGGCAAAATCAACGGATTACCAGCACTCAAATTAATAAACTGCTGCCCTGTACCCCCTCGCAAAGTCTCGATAATATCCTTCATAATTGCTCTTACGCCAGTCAGGTTGGACATTTGAGCGCCAATTTGAGTTAGGGCAGGGTTCATAAGCTGTGACAAAATTTATTAATCGAGAAGTGGACAAATTATTTGGGGATTGCTGCTGATATCCAGTTTACATCGTTGTCAAAACAGCTGTTGCCGCCTTCAACCAATCTAGCTAGAGAACGATATTTTTTGACAAAGTAATATTTATCGTTATAAAGGCGATCGCGCTTAGTAAATACGATGAAGTGATACAAAAGTGTATCATGCGTTCAATGCCTGTGAGGAAACTGGGGAGTAAAGAATAGGGTACAGATTATTCCCTATCACCTCTCACCTAATCCCAATGACAAATGACAAATGACAAAACTATACAGGAGCGCTGACATTGCAAGTTAAAGCAGCAGTAGCTTACAGCGCAGGTAAGCCGTTGACGATTGAAACCGTTCAACTGTCGGGGCCACAAGCCGGCGAAGTGTTAGTTGAGGTGAAAGCAAGCGGGATTTGTCATACCGATGCCTTTACCCTATCTGGTGACGATCCTGAAGGTTTGTTTCCGGCAATTTTGGGACATGAAGGCGCTGGTGTGGTAGTGGAAGTAGGCGCTGGTGTCACCAGTCTTAAACCAGGGGATCATGTAATTCCCCTATACACTCCCGAATGCCGCCAGTGCGAATATTGTTTGAGCTTCAAAACTAATCTTTGTCAAGCCATTCGCTTAACTCAAGGACGCGGTGTCATGCCCAATGGCACTAGCCGCTTTAGTATCGATGGGCAAATGATTCATCATTATATGGGTACATCCACTTTTGCCAACTATACGGTGCTGCCGGAAATCGCCCTGGCAAAAATTCGGGAAGACGCGCCATTTGATAAGGTTTGTTACATTGGCTGTGGTGTGACTACTGGTGTTGGTGCAGTCATTAATACTGCCAAGGTGGAACCTGGTGCAAATGTCGTGGTTTTCGGCTTGGGTGGTATTGGTTTAAATGTCATCCAAGGAGCGCGGATGGTAGGGGCAAATATGATTGTCGGGGTTGATCTTAATCCCAACAAACGCGCCTTGGCGGAAAAGTTTGGGATGACGCACTTTGTTAATCCTCAAGAAGTAGAGGGTGATTTAGTTCCCTATCTGGTTGATTTAACAAAAGGCGGTGCTGATTACAGTTTTGAATGTATTGGTAATGTCAAAGTTATGCGTCAAGCATTAGAATGCTGCCACAAAGGTTGGGGTGTCAGCGTGATTATTGGTGTTGCCGGCGCTGGACAAGAAATCAGCACTCGTCCTTTTCAACTAGTAACTGGGCGCGTTTGGAAAGGTTCAGCTTTCGGTGGTGCTAGAGGACGTACAGATGTGCCGAAAATTGTTGATTGGTATATGGAAGGTAAGATAAATATTGATGATTTAATTACTCATGTGATGCCCATTGAGCAAATTAATGATGCTTTTGAATTGATGCATAAAGGTGAATCTATTCGGAGTGTAGTGACTTTTTAATTCGTAATTCGTAATAGAGCCTCCGGCACGCTACGCGGTTTTCATGCCCAAAGGGCTGTACGTAATTCGTAATTAAAAAGACCTTCTACTTAATGCTATGCAGATAGTCTTGTTTTAAATAAGGTTTAAATCTTGATAGCGGTTCACAATCAGATGAGGTACAAAAATTTGTAGGGGATCATAGTTATGATCTCCTACCTTGTACCCCAATAATATCATGTTCGACTTAATACTTATGTCATTGCAAGCGTTGCGCGGCAATCCCAAACCTTTGCGATTGCTTCGCTTCACTCGCAATGACAATTGAGCATTTTTTTACTTGGAGTACTCTAAGACAAAAGCTGTATGTAGCCTTTTTTGGTGAAAAAAGAGCGATCGCAATCATATCATTTGCCATTAAACCCAAATCAATTGCGATCGCACCCTAGCAAACTCGTTTAGATTTATTTCCCCTGTCTTCGCGGTTTAACTGCATAGCCGTAAGGTAAAGGCCAGTTCGGTTCCTCATCCAAGTGGCCACGGGCCCGAATCGACCAATATGGATCGCGGAGCATTTCTCGACCGACGAGAACCAAATCCGCACATCCACGAGTAATTACTTGGTTGGCATAGTCAGCCTCCTTGATCATCCCCACAGCCCCTGTCCTAATCCCAGCTTCTTCTCGGATTTTGGCAGCAAAAGGCACTTGATAACCTGTCTGTACAGGAATCCTGGCATGAGGGACTAAGCCTCCTGTGGAAACATCGATTAAATCAACGCCTAATTCCTTTAGTTCACGGGATAATATCACTGACTGCTTAATATCCCAACCTCCCTCTACCCAATCGGTAGCAGAGAGGCGCACAAAAAGCGGCATCCCGCTTGGCAAAACCTCACGTACTCGTCTTGTCACCTCAAGTAACAAACGCATTCGGTTCTCCAAAGAACCCCCGTAACGATCTGTTCGTTGATTACTTAGCGGCGAAAGAAAAGAATGCAGTAGATATCCATGAGCCGCGTGGATTTCGATAATCTCAAAACCCGCTTGTAGGGCACGCTGGGTTGTGGCAACGAAGGCTTCAATCACCTCTTCAATACCAGCCTCATCCAGGGCTATAGGAACGGGGCCGCCCTCTTGAAACGGAATTGGGCTTGATCCGATTACCGGCCAACCGCCTTCTTCAGGTGTTAGCGGTGCGCCACCCAGCCAGGGAAGATTGCAACTTGCCTTCCGGCCAGCATGGGCTAATTGAATCCCTGCGATCGCTCCCTGTTGACGAAGAAAGCGGACAATCCGAGCTAGTGGCTCAATGTGCATATCGTCCCAAAGACCAAGATCGCCGGGGGTAATTCGCCCTTGGGCTGTCACGGCTGTAGCTTCTACTATAACCAGCCCAGTACCTCCAGCAGCCCGACTCCCCAAATGGACAAAGTGCCAATCATTTGCGAATCCATCCTCTGCCGAGTATTGACACATTGGTGACATTGCTATGCGATCGGGCAGAGTGATATCTCGAATTTTCAGTGGACTAAACAAGTCTACTTCCGGTACATCTGAATCGTGCAGACTCGTTGATTGACAACCGGGCGAATCTATGGATTCTAATTCAGTCTTGGCTGGGGATGATGGCGAAGTTGTTAGCTTCTCTGTAGTCATGCTGTTACTTTTCCGTGCTTTGTGGACTAACACAAACGAATTTTAACTAATCCCCATAATTCCCCATCCCTCCATAGAGTGGAGATATAAGGAACTTCCAACTAAAAAACATACTATCGCAGAAGGCACAATGTAAGATTTTCTCCCCCTGCCTCCCCTGCTCCCTTAGAGTACTCCAAGTAAAAAAATGCTCAAGTTGTCATTGCGAGCGAAGCGAAGCAATCGCAAGGGCTGGGATTGCTTCGCTTCGCTCGCAATGACGGGTTTTGGATCATTTATTTTTTGGAATACTCTTATAACCCTGCAAACCATTCATAGCCCTGATCCTCCCAATAGCCTTTACGAGGTAACAAATTGCTGACAAATGTAATTTGAGTTACCCACTTACTTTGCTTGTAGCCCAGTTTAATTGGGGATGCTAGGCGTATGGGCGCACCATGATCAACTGATAATGGTTGTCCATTCTTTTCATAAGCCATCAGGGTTTGGGGATGTACAGCAGAAGCAATATCCCAGCTTTCATAGTAACCATCAGCAGATTTAAAGTAGACATAGCGGACATTAGACTTAGGCTGTACTAGCGCTACCAAGTCTCGCAATCGCACACCTCCCCATTGAGCGATCGCAGCCCAGCCTTCAACACAGACATGGCGAATTATCATTGAAGTCAAGGGAAGTTTTTCAATATCTGCCATGCTCAATTGCATCGGGTTACTAACTTCACCATCAATATTCAGGCGAAACTGCGCCGGATCAATTTGTGGGGTGAAATCAAAAGTATTAACCAGCAACTTATCTGGTTCTATGGCACTGACAGGAAATTCTGGAACTGGTTTCTGACTTAACAGCAGTGTTTCCAGACTTTGGTTTAGCGGCTCAGATATTTGCCGCAGATTATCTGAGAACAAATTTGTCCCACAGCCACCTAAAAGAAAGCCTACCCCTGAAAGTCCAGATACTTGCAATAACCGACGACGGGATAGTGTGCGTTTGGGAAGAATCAGACTCATATTACCTCTACAGGAACATAGATTTAACTAGACGGATACTTCCTATCTTCAGGGTAAGTAATATTTTGTTAGTGAAGAATATCTGCGCTTTGATGCTTTTGATACTAATCTATGGGCAACAGAGGAGCAAAGCGACTTTTATTTAGGCAATCTGAAAACCATACCAGCGCTAACTAGCAATTAGGGTGGGCACTGTTACCCACCCTAAGACTCTAACTTGCTACTGCTTCAGCAGGAGCTGCCTGAGCAGCAGTTAGGGGTAAATAAACGCTAACCTTTTTACGGGTTTTGCCCTTTCTTTCAAACATTACAACACCGTCGATTAAGGCAAACAGAGTGTCATCGCTACCAATACCGACGTTGTTACCAGGGTGAAATTTAGTACCGCGCTGACGCACGAGAATGTTTCCTGCACGCACAACTTGACCGCCATAACGCTTGACACCCAGACGTTGGGCGTTAGAATCACGACCGTTACGTGTACTACCTGTTCCTTTCTTGTGAGCCATATTTCCTCTTTATCTACTTCTTTTATTATTCAGCAGCAACTTCAACTTCTTCAGCAGGAGTCTCATCTAAAACGGGGGTTTCCTTCTCCGCTTCTCCTTGGGCAACAAACACTTCACCGTTGAGGGTGATGGAGTCAATCATAAGTCTGGTAATTTCTTGACGATGCCCCCGCTTTTTGCGGGTTTTCTTTTTCGGCTTCATCTTGTATACCAAGACTTTACGACCTCTGTAATGTCGCATTACAGTCCCTTCTACAGTCGCACCTGTCACTAGTGGCTGTCCAATGCTGACTTCGCCATCGTGCTGCACGAGTAATACGGAGTCTATTGTAACTTTTTCATCGGGTTCGGTGGGAAGCAGTTCAATATCATAAAACCGCCCTGGCTCTACTCGTATTTGTTTGCCGCCAGTTTCGATAATTGCGTAGGTCATTAAATTGTCCTTGAGGTTGCCGTACAGGTAGCTGGTTTTTATCTCCTGTAGAGAGGCTTTTGCCAGCTTTTGTAATATGTCTACCTGATCCGAGCAGGAATTAGACAGACAATCTAATATTGTATTTTATTCATAAGGGGGAAGTCAAGCTTTTATTTTACCAAAGTTCGTGATGGCGATCGCTTACCCAAAACTCAGAATCGATGCTTATTAATTAAGTACTGCTTCTATCGTAGGGATGAATTTTATAACTTATTAGAAATAATTTAGACTCAAACTTATAGTTTCTTGTCAATATCTACATATTTTTCTGCTTTGTTTTAAAATTAAATTCACACGTTTAATCTAATAGTTCTTTACAGAATTTAGGAAATCCGCAATCAAATTTCTACATTCAAACCTGATATTTAAAACAGGAGATGGATTGTCATGACACAGCAAAATGCTACCCGACTTTTTCAAGCCGTAAAACAAGATCAAGCATTACAGCAAAGACTCAAAGCAACAGCTGATCCAGAAGCCTTTATTAAGATTGCTAAAGAGCGTGGCTATGATTTCACAGTTGATGAACTAGAAAATGAAATCAACAACTTATCTGAAGAAGATTTAGCTGCGATCGTCAATCCAGGATGGGGAACTAGACGACACCTTAATCCTAGATAATTCCTCTTCTAAGAAACTGAAAGTTTTGCTCTTTAAGGGGATACCGTTGCATCATCTCCTTGAGGAGCAATTTTTATTAAACTAAATAACTCTGCTTCCTATCTTCTCACCTGCTTAACTCATGAGTTAGGATGACTATATTTTAATCAGGTGATATGGAAAGAATAGAAGTTGAGCAAAGAACTATTTTAATTGGTTTGGCTGGTAGCCACGGCTATGGTTTAAATCGTCCTGATTCAGACTTTGATTATCGGGGAGTATTTATTGCACCTAAAAGATACTACTTGGGATTTGATCGCATAGAACAAAAAGATACTGGTTGGGATGAACCAGGAATATTTCCATTCATTGATGGCAATAAAGACACAGTTATATATGAATTAAGAAAAATCCTCCAGTTATTAGCAGGTGCGAATCCCAATGTTTTAGAATTGCTCTGGTTAAATAATTATCCTTTTCTCAGCACAGTTGGACAACATTTAATTAATTATAAGCAGCTATTTTTGAGCAAGAAGGTAAAACATACTTACACTGGTTATGCCTTTGCTCAAATCAAAAAAATGGAAACTCATCGTAAATGGTTATTAAAACCACCGCAAAAAAAACCAGTACCATCTGACTTCGCCATAGAAAACGAAGCGCCCCTGGGCAAAGATGAGCTAAATGCTTTTCTGGAGTATCTTTATAACTTAATCAGAGGACGGATTGAGTTTTTGGAAGAAGCGGAGCAATTATACCAATTACTAACAGCAGATATTGATTTTAAAGGAGTGTTAAAACAATATACTTTACCCGATGAAACTTTAGAATATACCCAAAACTTAACTAATAGCCGTAAAGATTTTATCCGTTTGCTTCAAAAAAGCCAAAGTTACCAAATAGCTTTAAGAGAATGGAAGGCTTACTTATCTTGGCAGGAAAATAGAAATCCGGCTAGGGCAGAAATGGAAAAAAAGTCGGGTTTTGACCTCAAACATGGGATGCACTGCATTAGATTGTTACGCAGTGGAGTAGAAATATTGCAGCAAGGTGAAGTCATTGTAGATAGAAGAATAGCTGGTGATGTTGAGGATTTAAAAGCTATTTTAAAGGGTGAATATTCTTATGAGCAGGTGATGAAAATGGCAGAAGATTTGGTTTCTGAGATGGAAACTGTTTATGATCATTCTGCACTACCTCACAAACCTGATTTGGAGCAAATTAATGAGTTATGTATGGAATTAGTAGAAATGCAAAATTGGTAAGAGTGTTCCAAAAAATAAATGATCCAAAACCCGTCATTGCGAGTGTTCGCGGAGCGTCTCGTAGAGAAGCGAAGCAATCCTAGCCCTTGCGATTGCTTCGCTTTGCTCGCAATGACAATTGAGCCTTTTTTTACTTGGAGTACTCTAAATTTAAGTATGAAGATACGCTTGGTTCAGGTAGGGGCAATTCATGAATTGCCCCTACCTGAAAATTAAGGTTTCGACTAAAGTTTTGTCTAAGTCTTGAGCTACTTCCTTTCTGGATGCGCTACATCTTCTGGTGAAGGATTACCCATCTGATTAATTGTGGCAATCATCTGATACAAGCGCCCCAAGTCACGTTGATTGAAGTACAAAATGAGGCGAGGTAGTTCAGCAGTTTCATCTTGTGCTTCTTGAGGTAACGCCTGACTTTTTTCAATCTGTCCTTTAACAAGAATGTCACTAAAATTAGCATTGAGTTGCTTTACAAGAGCGTCTGATATATCTGTCTTCAGGCGAATGACTAATTGACCACTTACATATCGACAGGAATGATAAACCTGGTAAAAACGGGTGATTGCATCACAAGCGACATCCAGGTTGTCTGTCACTGTGTAAAGACTAGGATCTTCAGGATTGACAAGACCATTTTGCACTAATTCCTTATCAATATATTCGCTCCAAGAACGCCAGTAAGTACCACCAGGGTGATCAATTAAAACTAGAGGTACTGGGCCAAATTTACCAGTCTGGCTTAATGTCATACATTCAAAAGCTTCATCTTGAGTACCAAAGCCTCCCGGAAATAAGGCTATAGCGTCACTCTCTTTGAGGAGAAATAGCTTGCGGGTAAAGAAATATTTAAAATGTATTAGCTTAGGATCGCCCTCTATAAAAGGGTTTGCTTCCTGCTCAAAGGGTAACTGAATGTTTAATCCAAAGGAATTTTCTCGCCCAGCGCCTTCGTTACCCGCCTGCATGATTCCACCGCCGCCGCCGGTCATCACCATAAATCCTAATTGAGAAATATTACGAGCAAAATCAAGGGCCATTTGGTACTCTGGTCTATCTGGTGCTAGACGGGCAGAACCGAAGATGGTGACTTTGCGAACGTGTCGGTAATCATAAAATAACTGGAAACCTCGTTCCATATCTGCTAATGCAGCCGACAAGATTTTCCAGTCAAGACGCTCAATCTCGGAATCAGATAGACGAACAATGGTGGCAAGTGCTTGCTGAATAAATTGCCGATTTTTTAATGTCGGTAAACGAGCGATTAATTCAGCGATATCCGCCTGTAAAGACTCTAATGTGTCAAATGACGCAGATGAAGTCATGAGAACTGCTGCAACAATGGCATTATATTCTACGTGAATGAATGACACTCTAGCAAGCGGGATACAGCCCTGTGATGTACCGTTAGCGCTCTCAAAACTGGCTTTGAAGTAGTATCTCTGAAGCTGAAATTCCCATCTTTTGAGATTGGGACTCGGATAATGGTGTTTAAAGATGCCAATTTTAATCTAACTTCTTGTGGAGTGGGCGATCGCACTTTAACCTTGTATCTGTATCCTCTGTGTCTAGAGTATTCTGTTTATTTGGATATTTGATAAGCTTTAACAAAATAACAGTTAAAAAATCTAACAATTTTAGTAAACATACTCGCTACATTTGCCACCCTTGTATTTTTAGGTAAATGTAGTTTTTTAGATATTTGTAAAGTGTCGGGGAGTCTAGCAGATGAAGATATTGGTATTGAGTTGGGAGTTTCCGCCAAGGATTGTTGGGGGAATTGCGCGGCATGTAGCGGAGTTGTACCCAGAACTGGTAAAGCTAGGGCATGAAGTCCACCTGATTACAGCCGAATTTGGTCAGGCATCAATGTATGAGGTGGTTGAGGGAGTAAAGGTACATCGCGTGCCAGTGGCATATAGTAACGACTTTTTCCACTGGGTAGTCAATCTCAACCTGAGTATGGGAGATCACGGTGGTAAGTTGATTTTAGAGGAAGGGCCGTTTGATTTAATTCATGCTCATGATTGGTTAGTAGGAGATGCTGCGATCGCTCTCAAGCATAGTCTCAAAATACCACTAATTGCTACAATTCACGCTACAGAATACGGACGCTATAACGGTATTCATACACATATCCAAGCCTATATAAATGGCAAAGAAAACTTACTGGCTTTCAACGCTTGGCGAATTATCGTTTGTAGCAATTATATGCGCCAAGAAGTAGAACGAGTATTACAAAGTCCTTGGGACAAAATCGATGTCATTTATAACGGTATCCGAGCCGAAAAAAAACAGCATCACGTAGATTTTCATGCGCTGGATTTTCGCCGCCAATTTGCCACGGACAATGAGAAAATTGTCTATTACCTTGGTCGCATGACTTACGAAAAGGGTGTACCGACATTACTTAATGCTGCACCCAAAATCCTGTCAGAAATGGGAGGTAATGTTAAATTTGTCATCGTCGGTGGCGGCAATACTGACCATCTCAAGCGCCAAGCCTGGGATTTGGGAATTTGGCATCATTGCTATTTTACCGGTTTTCTCTCCGATGATTACTTAGATAAATTCCAAACTGTCGCTGATTGTGCCGTGTTTCCCAGCCTTTACGAACCCTTTGGGATTGTCGCTCTAGAAAGCTTTGCTTCCCGTGTGCCTGTAGTGGTTTCTGATACTGGCGGTTTTCCTGAAGTGGTGCAACATACCAAAACAGGTATTGTTACTTGGGTGAACAATCCCGATTCTTTAGCTTGGGGAATTTTGGAAGTTTTGAAAAATCCAGGTTATCGGCAATGGCTGGTGGATAATGCTTATGAGGATTTAGAGCGCCGCTTTAGCTGGCCGAAATTAGCTAGGCAAACTCAAGAAGTATATCAGAGAGTTGTACAAGAGCGATCGCAAATTGCCTGGTAAGCAACTTCTCATATCCCGGTTTTTTCAATAATAGGACTTATGCAAAAGTACACGTAGTAGGGGCAATTTATGAATTACCTATATTTGACAATCTTTCTTTTTGGCTATTGTTTGCGTAAGTCATAAAAGTATACATTGCGATTTGCGATCGCTCACAAGTACACCTTTTTCAAAGCCTGGTAGAGTTTACAAAAAAGCGATCGCTCTTTCTCAACAAAGACAAAAGTGCGATCGCTATATTTTATACTTTTTGTTGAATGACTAAATATCCTGTTCGCTCAACTCGCGTGTGATGTGATCGAATGGTTCATCAACAAAAGCAGTATTAGCCACACCTGCTGCTGCTACTTGCTCCTTAATCAGATCCTTGAGAATCTGGATACCACGAACCGTAGGCCCAATAGGTACTCCTAAAGAATTGTAGGTTTCCCGCAGCCCTTGCAGCACACGCTCATCCAATACATTTGTATTTCCAGCAACTAGCGCATAGGTGGCATAGCGCAGATAGTAATCCATATCCCGCAGACAAGCTGCATAACGACGAGTTGTATAAGCATTTCCGCCTGGACGAATCAATTCTGGCAGTTCTTCAAATAACCTCAAACCAGCTTGCTTGACGAGTGCAGCCGCATTAGAATTTATTGCCGCCGCCGCTTGTACTCGGACTGTACCACTGTCAAAGTAAGATTTCAGGCTATCGATCGCATTCCGGTCAAAATACCGACCAGCTAAGTCATAATTCTTAATTAAACTTGTTACCGCATCGCGCATTCTTTTTTCTCCCAATCCTTGCTATTTATGGTTTGATATTTATTTGGCTGCACTCACGCACCAGTAAATTTTTGTGCTATTTAAAATAGATTCGGCACAAAAACAATCTATCCACTATTTAAGGATTCTATGCCAAAGTTGACCCCTATATGATGAACTTTCCAGTTTTGTACAGATGAACGCTGAAAGGTTAATATAACCTGATAATCCAGATATCTGTAACATAAGCTACAAAATCCGCTAATGTCTACTATTTAAGATATTTCTGGTGTGTCACGGTCTGATTGAGATCAGCAGGGTTAGGATGCAACGTAAGATTCTGGTTGACTTTAGGAAATTGGTAGAGAAGGAGTAACAATGACTACACCACAAGAACTCTTGAAGAGAATTCAAGATGAAAAAATTCAACTGATTGATCTCAAATTCATCGACACAGTAGGGACTTGGCAGCACCTCACACTGTACCAAAACCAAATCGATGAGACTGCGTTCACTGATGGCGTAGCTTTTGACGGTTCCAGCATTCGCGGCTGGAAAGCAATCAACGAATCGGACATGACAATGGTACTCGACCCCAACACTGCTTGGATCGACCCATTCATGGAAGTGCCAACACTAAGTATAATTTGTAGTATTAAAGACCCCCGCACGGGTGAACCATACAACCGTTGCCCACGGGTTATTGCCCAAAAAGCAATAGATTACCTGGTTGCCAGTGGCATCGGTGATACAGCTTTCTTTGGCCCTGAAGCTGAGTTCTTTATCTTTGATAGTGCTAGGTTTGCCCAAACTGCTAACGAAGGCTACTACTTCTTAGACTCCGAAGAAGGTGCTTGGAATTCTGGTAAAGCCGGTACAGATGCAAAACCCAACTTAGCTTACAAACCACGCTTCAAAGAAGGTTACTTCCCAGTCGCACCGACGGATTCTTTCCAAGACATCCGTACAGAAATGCTGTTGACAATGGCAGAATTAGGTGTGCCCATTGAAAAACATCACCACGAAGTTGCTACTGGTGGTCAGTGCGAACTAGGTTTCAAGTTTGGGAAGTTGATTGAAGCGGCTGACTGGTTGATGATTTACAAATATGTCATCAAGAATGTTGCTAAAAAATATGGCAAAACTGTCACCTTCATGCCAAAACCGATTTTTGGCGATAACGGTTCGGGGATGCACTGTCACCAGTCCATCTGGAGAGACGGCCAACCTCTGTTTGCAGGTGATAAGTATGCCGGTTTGAGTGATATGGCGTTGTACTACATTGGTGGTCTTCTCAAACACGCACCAGCACTGTTGGCAATTACCAACCCCAGCACCAACTCATACAAGCGCCTAGTACCTGGTTATGAAGCTCCTGTTAACTTAGCTTACTCTGAAGGAAACCGTTCTGCTTCTATCCGTATTCCTCTATCTGGTAAAAACCCCAAAGCCAAGCGTTTAGAATTCCGTTGTCCAGATGCTACATCTAACCCCTACTTGGCATTTGCTGCAATGCTTTGTGCTGGTATCGATGGCATTAAGAACAAAATTCATCCTGGTGAACCCTTAGATAAGAATATCTATGAACTCTCTCCAGATGAGCTTGCAAAGGTTCCCTCAACTCCAAGTTCTTTAGAACTGGCATTGCAAGCGCTAGAAAACGATCACGCTTTCTTGACCGAATCAGGTGTTTTCACGGAAGACTTTATCGAAAATTGGATTGACTACAAGCTTAACGAAACCAAACAGTTACAGCTGCGTCCTCATCCCTACGAATTTTACCTCTACTACGATGCTTAATTAAGCATCGGATCTAACTAAAATTAATAAGTTTCGCCACCCTAAAGTAGAGGGTGGCTTTTTTTAGAGTTGTCAGTTGAGATATTCACTCAAAAAATCCAGCTTAAAACTCTTGAAACTTAACTCATAGAAGCATGGCTAGGCCCATAAATCATCCGAGTGCTAGCATCTACTTTTCCTTGAATCGGGTTCCAGTAGTGGGATGCTTCTTCAGGAAGACCAAGTTCTTGTGCAGCACGCATCAGCATGGATTGTTGGCGATTCTTGACTTGCTGATGTTCACGCACCATCAACGCACGAGATTTATCTGCGATAGACATAACCATATTCCTCTCTATTTTGTGAATATATAATTTTTGGTTTCTCTATAAACCAATATAGCAAAGATTCTGTAACATAAGCTACTTTTTACAAAAGTTTATGTTTGCTTTTGCTGACATAAGTAATCAGACAAAAATATTTATTGTCATTGCGAGCGAAGCAAAGCAATCGCAAGGACTGGGGTTGCTTCTCTTCGAGACGCTCCGCGAACGCTTTGCTCGCAATGACATTCTGTCTTTGTATCAGGTATTTCCAAAGCTAGGTCATCTGGCTTCACATTTATCTCGCCTGAGAGTCTTTGCCTTTCCAACAGAAGATAATTTTTTCGTTACAATAGTTTACATAAAAGTAATCAAAACTTAAGCTATTTTTATGCCTGAGAGTTTAACTAAGCTGACTTATCAAACCTTTCAGCAGGGCAAAAATTACTTTGGTCTAGCTCACAAAATACTAGGTTCACAGTTGAAGAACCTGGTGTATCCGACACTTGAACAAAAGACCAAACCCATCCCGAATGAGATTTTAGTCAAGCTTCAGCAGAGATTGAACCAGCTGCTGGAAACAGACTGGCAAGATGCCCAAAAAGGTGTCTACCCCGAAAGTTTATTGTTTGATAACCCCTGGAAAGACTTTTTTTCCTACTATCCTCTGGTATGGCTAGATTTTCCTCAAATTTGGGAGCGGATTAAACAACAGAATTACCAAAATTTTTCGCCCGAAATTGACACAGATGGTTATCCCAGCTACTACTTGCAGAACTTCCATCACCAAAGCGATGGCTATTTGAGCGACTTGTCAGCCAATTTATATGACTTACAAGTAGAAATTCTTTTTGGTGGGGCTGCTGATGCGATGCGGCGGCGAATTCTTGCTCCTCTGAAGGATGGGCTGAAAGCCTTTGATTCAATTGCACCACGGCAAACCCGTATTTTGGATGTAGCTTGTGGAACTGGGCGGACTTTGAAGCTAATTCGGGCAACCTTGCCTCAAGCATCTCTATTTGGCACAGATTTGTCACCAGCTTATTTGCGGAAAGCAAATGAACTACTATCCCAAATTCCAGGAGAGTTGCCGCAACTTTTGCAAGGGAATGCCGAAGAGTTACCTTATGTAGATGACTATTTTCATGCTGTAACTTCTGTTTTTCTCTTTCATGAGTTACCAGCATCTGTACGTCAGACAGTAATTGAGCAATGCTTTCGGGTAACAAAGCCAGGCGGGGTCTTTATTATCTGTGACTCAATTCAGTTGAGTGATTCGCCTGAGTTGGAATATATGATGGACTCTTTCCCTGAAGCTTTCCATGAACCCTATTACAAGCATTACACCACCGATGACTTGGTAGAACGTTTACAGAAAGCAGGCTTTGAGAATATTGAGATGCAAGTCCATTTTATGAGCAAGTATTTTATTGCTCATAAACCAGCTTGAGACAATAGCTCTTGATTGCGTTTTCTTTAAGTAAACTTTAATTAAAAAGGACAGATGCAAAATTTTGCATCTGTCTTTGGGTGTATACTAATTAAAATGAGTGAGACGAGCTAGCAGATTCTTCTTAATATATTCTTAATATATATTTATTCCGTCGGAACCATCTGCGAGGAGAATGAAGCAAGGTGCAAGAGCAGATCATATATAGATAGTAATATTTGGTTGCCAAGGGCAATAAACCTATACTACTTATGCAAAGCTATACCCTAGATAACCTCAAATGAAACGAAAAGGATTTTATGCTTCGGTAAAGGACGCTAAACACCCGTCAAAGCGAAGATCCATTAGTTACTCAATATATGAGAAGAAAACCGATTGGGGAATAAAGTGGAGTTACCTGAAGACTATTTCCTCAACAAGCAAAATGTTTTTATTTAGATGTTTTTTAGATTAACTGATAACCTACGTAACATCTATTTCTAGAGCGGTTGAGGATTGAGATGCAGAGCTTCCCAGGAATAGGGACAGCAGTATATAGCTTTTGAGAAGTGGTTAATGCTGTTGATCGAGGCACTTAATTTTGATTTGCATTTTGATCGCCAGGATTAAGAATAACTAAGAAGATACAAAGCTTGCAGTTGAAATACTAAGCGATCGCTGAAGATTTTCGTGTGTCAACTGTATATCTTCTACGAGAAAAGTTGTGTCAAAGATGTTAGCACAACATCGTGTTTTCTGGTATGGTTCCTTTAGAAAAAAAAGGCATTACCCTACGGTAGTTAAACCAAAGCATAGATATTTCGAAATTTTTGTGTTACTTCCCTACGTCCACTACCGCGATGGCGTGGCGTATCATCTGAAGCTTGTTCAGGTGTCGCCGAGAGCCACTGTTCCGAAGTAGATGTGGAAGGCAGCCCAGTTGATAAGTGATTGACCATTGCTTGGCAGTTAAAAGCTAAGGGGCCGAATACCAGACTCGAAACTAAAAGTGAAATGGCAGCACGCATAGCAGGTGTCTATTTTGGAACTCTCCACTTCACTGATACTTAGCTTTTTGATTAATATCCGGATAATTCATCAAAAAGTATTCTGTTTTACTGAAAATAAAGTCTTCTTATCCTTCCTTTAAGTGTTCGACTAATAACCAGTTACCAGAGTGATTGTAACGACCCCACAATGTAACTAATTGTTCGTGGGGATAAGCGCGTAATTGCTCGTCGATATGCGATCGCAAAGTCACAAGCTGCCAATTTTGCCCTTGATATGCGGCTGGTGCTGTGACAGTGAATCTGTATTCCTGCTGTTCCAAGCGGAAGAAAATGCCTTTGAAAAAGTTACTTTCCCGAATTAATGCTTTGTCAAAAGCAGGCTCAGGGTAATCATTCTCCGATGGACAAGGGCAATAACCACTATCTGGATAGGCTTGTGGGTTATTTAAGTAATACAGTTGCCAGTGCAGCCAATCCGAACGATTGAGTGGAAGATTAAATAAAGGAATAATTGCTGTTTTTGAGCGATTATCCTCTAATAAAGCTGTTTGCAGCAACCGAATAGGTAAATCCCTTGGCTGGCAGTTTAACTCAACACATATCGCTGCCGCCATCCCTGCGGCTTGACCAATGCCCATAACCACGGGTTGTAATCTGGTAGCGCCATTAGCAATGTGGGAGACAGAAATGTTCTTTTCACAAACCAAGAAACCATCTGTTGTGGCTGGAATTAATGAACTGTAGGGAATTGTAAAGGGAGTCCCAGTCCAGCGTCCCCCCCAAAAGATAGATTTTGGTTGCAGTGGGAATTGAACACCAGGATAATGATGGTCATTGGCGTAGTTACCAATTGCGATCGCATCATTAAATATAGATGCAACTGTTCCTCCAGCGATCGGCAAAATATCCTGTTCGCGGACAGTAGTTAGTCCCACTAAGCGGCGGCTTTCCCGGTAATAGGGATGCAGTGCAAAAGCTGTAGAGGCGTGAGGAAATACTTTTTCTGCTAAACCATAGCGGCGACCAAGCTGATTTTGGATAAAATGGGCAAAATTTTGACTGTGCCAGCGACATTCTTGGATGAATTCATCTCTAGACACATCTGACTCTATCAGCCGCCCTACTCCTTGGCCGTAGTCATTGCCACAGATTGGCCAATTAATCATGAATCGACCACCAGGCAAACGTCCATAATTCAAAAATGTCTCTGCTCCATAGCTATCCCAAGCGCCTGTAAACTGGGATGGATCGTAGTTAGGGGCAGCCGGAATTTCTGGAGACATCGCATCACCAAAGTCTTGCATAAGCACGACATGAGTGGGCGCTTGCACCGGATATTTCTTGGTAAAAGAGTTAAAACTCACTGGGGCGCTGGGTTCTCCCCATTCAGATTGCAATTCCCAGCCCCAACGGTAAGGTATGTCAACTAAAGCTAATAAATCTCCTAATTCTGTGCCGTCGAGAATAATTTTGGCTGTGACAGCAAAATCAGCAAAGCGCACACCAGTAATAGAATCACCTTGACGGAACACATCTATTGGTACTTGTCCAGAAATCCAGTGCAGATTTGGCAATTCCTGTACCCAATCTGCAAAAATCTCTGCCCCAATTTGTGGATCGTAACTAAAAAAGCTTACCCAGCTGTTATCTAATCCTCCGGGTTGTCGTTGTCGCAATTCCTGCAAAAACGCACCCCATAATCCTGTTTGAAAGGCTTCTAATTCGTTGCCATCGGGCACAGATACTCCAGCCGAAGTTAACATTCCCCCTAACCAACAAAATTCACTCACTAGAATCGTTTTGGCTCCCCGTCGCGCTGCTTGGATAGCAGCCGCAGTACCTCCGGTTCCACCACCGACAACTAAGACATCAGCTGTGTATGTCTGATTAACCATTGCTTAATTTAGACAGGACTTAGGCAAAAAATAACCTAAACCTTGATTTTCCGATAGGGGCAATTCGTGAATTTCCCCTACTGCGTGTAGTTTTGCGTAAGTCCTAAAAATACTCAAAACCTTTTCAAGAGAAATGATAGTTGCGGGTAAAGAGGCGAGGTATAAGTAATTTGCCGGACATGATATTACTCATTTAGAGTGTTCCAAAAAATAAATGATCCAAAACCCGTCATTGCGAGCAAAGCGAAGCAATCCCAGCCCTTGCGATTGCTTCGCTTCTCTACGAGACGCTCCGCGAACGCTCGCAATGACAATTGAGCATTTTTTTACTTGGAGTACTCTTAGTGCGGCTTCACATTAAATTGGTATAAGCTATTTTTGAGCAGATGATAACAGCAGTTTTCACTACTCCCACGCAGCTTGAAAAAAGTCGCGTTCGCAAAACATAGCATAACGATAGGTTGAATGCACAACAGAATCGCTAGTGGCATAATTGTCAACCAAATTTTCTAATTGTTGTGCTAGTGGTTGAAATTCTGCGCTGCTGTAAGTGCGGATCCAGTCTGTATATTGATGATTAGGAATACCATTATAAGCTAGCTGTTCTCCCAAAAAGGCATACAAACGCATACAAGGAGACATCGCCGCAGCAGTTAAACCCACGTCTTTACTCCAAGCAGTTGCTAACAAAAAGTCTGTATAGCGACGGGTGGCGGCTCCTGGTTTTACAGAGTTCAAATTGACTTGCCACTGGGAAGCATAGCCACTATGCAACCGCAGTTCTTCTAAAACTCCACTAGCTAAGTTATGAAATGTGGTGAAACCTAACCAATCTGGTGCTTTAGCTGCGGCGATACTGTATGCACGGGCAAAAGCTTCTAAGAAAAAAGCATCTTGCCCTACGTAGTAAGCAAATTTCACCTGCTCAAGAGTACCATCGCCAATACCTTGAACGAAAGGATGCTTTAAGCAATCTTGGGCTAAGTCTTGATTTGCTGCCCATAATTCGTTAGATAAAGTCATTTGTTATTTGTCATTTGTCTTATCCCTTCAAAAAGGGGGCATTTAAAAAGGCAAGAACTGGAGTAAGAGTGAGCCAAGATTTCCAAACAGGTCAACGAAATTAGGATTACCAGTGCTTACCTTTTCATTTAGCGGTGTTTGCAGTTCTTTGATAAAAGCCTGCGTTGTTTGTGTTCCAGAGCTATTGTTCTGGGATGTAAACAATTTTTCAGCAACTTGAGCATCTTGGAATGCACCTTGTCTATCTAGTATTTGGTAACGGGCGATACCGCGAGCTAAATAAGCGCCTGCAAATTGTGGTTTAATAGCGATCGCTTGATTGAAATAACTAATTGCTTGCTGTTGGTTGCCTTTTTCTGCTTCTGCTACACCCAAAGCATAAAATTCTTCTGGGGAAGCAATTTGTGATGGTATACCAACTGCACCTTGAAAGTTAGCACCACTTAGGTAAGCACCAGTCAGTTGTGCATTTACTAGATAAGAATTTCTCAAATCAGCACCCGCCAAATTTGCCCCACTAAATCTAGCTTCGCTCAGGTTAACACCAAATAAACTAGCGCCACTCAAGTTTGCACCCCGCAAATCTGCGCCGCTCAAGTTTGCCCGACTGAGGTTAGCACCTGTGAGATTAGCGCCGCTCAAATTGGCTCCAGATAAGTCAGCCATCACTAACCCTGCATTAATCAAATCGCAGTTTTGACATTGTTTGGTTGCTAATAACTGTTTAATGTGTTCGGAATTGGCTGCTTGTACGCTTGTTGTCAAACTAATCGTGGTTAAAAATACGGCTGCACCTAGAATTTGCTTCTTCATATTTACGTAATATTTATTTCTCAGTAGTCAATCCTGACTGAGATGGATTTATACTTCAGCTTATGATATTAGCAATTTCAACAATTTGACCTCTGTAGTTACCTATATCACTTGTAAATTTGAGTATAGGGGTTCTCTGTTAGCTTTAATACACCACTACCAGAATATAGCTTCTGGTGCGTCTCTGTGCGATCGCATCGGAGAAATAATCAAACTATCAATGTCAAGCAAAATGATGCACTCCACGCTAGTCAAAACTGTGTAAAATATCGTTTCAAATAAGCATCTGTAAGATCCATTTGCTCTTGTATGTCCTGATTTTAAATAAATATGAGACTATAGAAGCATTAAGACAGTTAGAAAAACGTGAGTCAGCAAGACAAACTCTTAGAAAAAATTCTCTCTGGGACTTCTGATACAGACATCCCTTTTGCCCAACTGTGGCAACTCTTGTATACACTAGGCTTTGATGAACGGATTCGTGGCGATCATCGTATTTTTGTCAAAGCCGATGTTGAGGAAATATTAAACCTGCAACATAAGAGAGGGAAAGCCAAAAGCTATCAAGTTAAACAAGTCCGTGCAGTACTTAAAAAGTATAACTTAGGAAGTAAAAATAATGTTTCGCTATGAAATTATTCTCTATTGGAGTGAATTAGATCAAGCCTTTATTGCAGAAGTACCAGAATTATCAGGTTGTGCTGCTGACGGTAATACTTATCAAGAAGCCCTGCATAATGTAGAATTAGTTATGGAAGAATGGATAGAAACGGCTAAGGATTTAGGGCGTTCAATTCCTCAACCTAGACCGCGTTTGATGTATATTTAATTGATACACGAACTAAAATAAAGCCGATTTTTTAGCGTCATCATAAATATTTTATGAGAAGAATTCAGAACTCAGGAGTCAGAATTCAGCATGAATTCTGTACGAGTGGGTGATGAATATTGGTTAAAACCTCGCCCCTGGTGGGCGAAAATAAAATAAATATTTTTCGTAATCAAAACTGTATCCCCTTGTGGGTAGAGTTTTCTGAATTCTGAATTCTGTCTTCTGACTCCTTTTTATTTACACAATTTAAACAGTTAGATCCCCGACTTCTCAAAGAAGTCGGGGATCTTGATGCACACGGTTAGTTACTAGCAACTTTGCAAATTACCATAATATGTGATTTGTATTTGTCAATACTATATTGGATAAGTTGTAACCCAGAATGTTCTAATTCTTGCAAAAGTTGAGGGATTTCAAATTTATGATGTCGCCAGATAGTAATTTCTTCACCTTCAGAAATTTCAATGCTTTTATCTATCCCCTTCTGGTTGAAACTTATAGTGTAATCATGATGGAGTTTGATATTGGCAATTATACTATCGGTTTTTAAATCATACTTCCTCACCAATTCACAGTCTTCAGATTTAATCCCAATTTTGTTTTTAACCCATGCATATATTTCTTCTACATGATACTTGCATCCGCCTCTCACGTTTCCATTCCATGTAGAGTTGGAGCCAATTTCATTAGTAAATACCAGACAATCATTTTTTCCCATACTATCTCTGAAGTTTTTGAATACCTCGTCTCTATTTTGATGGTTCCCAATGGTAACACCTAAATGGAAAAATATTTTTGCTGTATTATCAATTTTAAGATCGGCTTTATTTTGAAATAAGGCTATAGGTATAGAATTATTTTCTATGTCAATTGTGGAACTAATAAACTCGACTAGAGGAAACCATTTTTTTAAATTATTTCGGGACACGTGAAGCAATTCTTCGCTTATATCTAAAGCTATATATTTATTCATTTTTCCCAATTTATGAAGTTTTTGAATAAACTTTTTAACTGGATATGAATTTCCTGCACCAACATCTACAATATTAACTTTTTCGCCGATTTGAATATTCTGATTAAAGAAATCGAAATTGCCTTTTAAAAGGTCAATTTCAACATTCGATGTTCGATACCATCTAGGAATAACATATTTTCGATAAAAATCGTCCCAAATTTTTGCACCTCTACCTTTATAAGAATACTTTAGAGGTATTTCTCGGCTAACTTCTAATGCATTAATTATCCTTAAAACTTCTTCTTCAGAAAAAATAGAGTAGAACTCAGAACTTGGCTTTGCTGTGCGATTGATAGCAGTTAACATATCCGAGCTAAGTTGGGAATCGCTATGAAAATTTTGAGCCATTATTCTTGTTCTTTGGTTTTCTTCGGTGTTGAAATGAATTAGCCGCAATGCTTGGCAAAAAGGTATTTTCTCATATCATTGTCCCAAAATTCGGAATTGTCACTATGAATAGATCCCACGCTATCAACTGGGCAATTGGTTTTTTACCATCAAAATACGAGATAATTTTTCAAAGATACAGGGGTGAATACCAGTGGTTCAGCAACCAGAACTCCAGGAAACTTCGTCGATACAGCCAATCCAGCGCGTACTTAAGAGTTTAAGCACTTACCGATGGACTTCGCTGGGAGCATTGGTAAGTCTGTTACTGTTGACGATCGCAAACGCAGTTACCCCACAACTATTTCGGTGGGGAATCGATCAGGGAATCACGCAAAAAAACCTCCAAATTGTGCTATACAGCGCCGCCTGGCTGGTACTCGCCGCGATCGCTCGTGGTGTGTTTAACTTTGGACAAAGCTATTTAGCAGAAGCAGTGTCTCAGGGTGTAGCTTATGACCTGCGAAACAAAATTTTCAGCAAAATCCAAAATCTTAGTTTCAGTTATCATGACCAGGCGCAGACTTCCCAACTGTTAACCCGCGTCACTAGCGACATTGAGCAGATCCGTACCTTTGTTGGTACTAACCTGATTCAGGTCATTGCTTCACTTGTAACATTGCTAAGTGTTTCGGTGATTTTACTGATAATGAACTGGGAACTAGCATTGATTACACTAACGGTAGTGCCCCTGAATACATGGTTGATGGCGCGATTTGTCACCAGAAACAACAAACTTTTCCGGCAAGTACAAGAGCAACTAAGCGATCTCAATGCAGTATTGCAAGAGAACTTGCTAGGAATACGGGTGGTGAAAGCCTTTGTGCGGGAATCCACCGAAAGGTCGCGCTACACCACCATGAATGATGGCTTAGTGAAGGCAAACATGAAGACCATTAGCGCCATCCATAATACCTTCCCGTTTATCTTTTTGCTGAGTAATCTAGTAACATTGGCAGTTTTCGCCTACGGGGGAGCGCAGGTGATTGGAAACCGGTTCTCCATTGGCGAACTAGTGGCGTTCAACTCCTACTTAGCATTGATTCTCCAACCGATTTTGTTGATTGGATTTGCTGCACCTGCGATCGCTCAATCAGCCGCTTCTGCTGAACGAGTCTACGAAGTTGTCGATGCAGAAATAGAAATCCGCGATCGCCCCGGTGCTGTCCCCTTCGACACCTGCGTTGGTAGAATCACCTTTGAAAATGTTTCCTTTCGCTATCCGGGAGCCAGTACTGAAACTCTTAAAGAAGTTTCCTTTGAAACAAAGCCCAAAGAACTAATTGCCGTTTTAGGGATGACTGGTTCCGGGAAAAGCACAATTATGAACTTGCTTGCCCGCTTTTATGATGTCACAGGGGGAGCAGTTCGCATTGACGGACGAGATGTAAAATGTTTCACGCTCAAAAGCCTCAGATCGCGGATTGGTATTGTATTTCAGGAAACCACCCTTTTCTCTGGCACAATCCGCGAAAATATTGCCTACGCCAAACCCGATGCAACCCTAGAGCAGGTGATTGAGGTTGCCAAAACCGCCCAAATGCACGATTTTATTATCGGTTTACCCGATGGCTACGAGACAATTGTGGGTGAACGGGGCGTAGGCTTGTCTGGTGGGCAAAAACAACGAATTGCGATCGCTCGTACCTTGCTCACCGATTACAGCATTCTGATTTTAGACGATAGCACCTCAGCCGTAGATGCCAAAACTGCTGCCCAGATTCAAGCCGAACTAGATGGCTTAATGCGCCAAAAAGCTTGTACGACTTTTGTAGTAGCTCAACGCATCAGTACCGTTAAAAATGCCGATCGCATTTTTCTCATGGATAAAGGCCGATTGGTGGCACAAGGTACACACGAGGAATTGATGCAAACCAGCCCCCTCTACGGTGTGATTTTGGAATCTCAAGTAAAGGCGAAAGAGAAAAATGATACCAAACTAAAATAAATAGTCTCGCATCAGATTTTTATCACAGCCTTGTCATCAAGACAAAGACTTTTAATCTAAAATCCAAAATCTAAAATCCAAAATTGCTATGAGAGGCACTATTCCCGTTGTTGCATCTGAGGATCAAGCGAGTCAACAACTCTCCACCCTACGACGCTTTTTGCAATACCTACTCCGTTATCGCAAAGAAATTCCCATCGCCCTGACATTAGTATTTATTGGTGCCGTAACCCAGACAATTGGGCCGTTTTTTATCGGTTGGTCGGTTGATCACCTAATTGCACAAGGTAATTTGCAGGGACTTCTACTGTTATTAGGATTACTAGCGCTGAATTACGGACTTGGTGTATTAGCAATCCGGGGTCAAATTATTCGAGTCGGCTGGATTATGCAGCGATTGCTGGCTCAACTGAGGCAAGATATTTTCACTAAAATTCAAAGTTTGCCCCTCAGCTTTTTTGATCGCAGCGAAGCGGGCGATTTAATGAGCCGCCTACTGAATGATGTCAATACCGTGAATCAAGCATTTGGACTGACGATCGCCCAAATGCTGGGCAACACTTTCAGTTTGATTGGCATCATCATTGCCATGCTCTCAATCAACCTGCAACTCGGCTTGTTAAGCAACCTGGTTGTGCCACTGATGATTTTGACCACAAGTATATTTGCACGTTGGGCAAGAGCCAGGTTTCGCGTTACCCGACAAACCATTGGGCAGCTTTCCGCCAAGTTAGAAGAAGATATTGGCAGCGTCCGAGAAGCACAGGCATTTAATCGGGTACAGACGAACATCGCAGAATTTGACGCTCTCAACGCCGCGAATCGTGATGCCAACGTCGAAGCAGTGGCAATTACTTCGGCCTTCTTGCCCTCCATCGATTTTCTCAACACACTTGCAACCGCAGGGGTTCTGGCTTATGGGGGTTATCTTGCTGTCACTGGGGCTGCAACAGTGGGTGTGGTGACATCCTTTTTACTTTACGTCCAGCAGTTCTTCCGCCCGATCCAGATTCTCAGCCAGTTTTACACCCAAGCTCAATCTGCCTTCGCCGGATTAGAGCGAATCTTTTTATTACTAGATGAACCGTCGGAACTCAAAGATGCACCCGACGCGACAGAAATGCCGCCCATTCAGGGAGAAGTGAGATTTGAGAATGTCAAGTTTGGTTACAACCCAGATCAATTGGTTCTCAAAGGGGTGAATTTACATGCCTATCCAGGGCAGATGATTGCATTAGTCGGGCCGACCGGTTCGGGAAAAAGCACGATTATTAACTTGATTTTGCGCTTCTACGATGTATCTAGCGGTGCAGTAAAAATTGATGATATTGATGTACGTAGTGTTACCCAAGCAAGTCTGCGTCGTCAAATTGGCATCGTTTTACAAGATAATATTCTATTCACTGGCACTGTTGCCGAAAATATAGCATTTGGCGCTCCTTATAGTACCCAAGCTGACATCGAAGCTGCTGCACAACTAGCAAATGTACATGAGTTCATTACCTCACTACCACAAGGTTATACAACCCAACTGGGCGAACGGGGAGCACCCCTGAGCCAAGGACAGCGACAACTAATCAGTATTGCCCGTGCAGTGTTGATTAACCCGCGAATTCTGATTCTTGATGAAGCCACTAGCAGCATTGACACGCGCACAGAAGCACTAGTACAAACTGCGATCGCACGTTTACTACAAGGTCGTACCAGTTTTGTCATTGCCCACCGCCTCAGTACAGTTACCCAGGCAGATCAGGTATTAGTAATTCAGCAGGGACAAATTGTAGAGCAAGGTACTCACGCCGAACTCATCGATCGGCAAGGAGTCTATGCAAACCTCTATAGTCTACAACTAGGTACAGCAGACACAACGGTTCTTCAAAACGAAAAGTAAAATATTATATATAGCACTCCTAAATCATTCGTGAGATTTAGGGATTCTGTTTTTATTCTCTCTTCCTTGGCGTACTTGGCGTACTTGGTGAACCAGCGCTGTAGGCGGGTTTCCCACCGTAGGCGACTGGTGAACCCGAAGGGCGGTTCGTCCTCATTCCATTTCTCACAATTCAGATAGGATTGCTATAGCTCGAATTTATCAATTGCCAGAAAAGGAATGAAGCTACCTAACCTCGATTCAGAAACCATCGATCGCATCATTGAAATGGCATGGGAAGATAGAACATCTTTTGATGCCATTGAAGCTCAGTTTGGACTGCTGGAGAAACAGGTAATTGCCTTAATGAGGCGCGAAATGAAAGAATCTAGTTTCCAGATGTGGCGAGAGCGAGTTACCAAACGCAGTACAAAGCATTTACATAAGCGAGAATTTATTGCAGGACGGTTTAAATCGCACAATCAAAAAACGTAACTAATTGAAAGTAAAATGACAAAAGTTACACTCTACATTGCAGCTAGTTTGGATGGTTATATTGCTCGTAGCGATGGCGGAATTGATTGGCTCTCAATTCTTGATATAGAGGGAGAAGACTACGGTTATGGTGCTTTCTACGAATCCATTGATGCTATTGTTTTAGGCAGCAATACTTATGAAGTCGGGCTGGGTTTTGATGAATGGCCTTATCCGGGCAAAAAATCATTTGTTTTCACCAAACGCCATCTCCAATCTGACCGCAAGGACGTTGTGTTTGTTTCTGATACAGTCAAGAACGCCTTAGCAAATATAGAGGCTCAAGGTTTTAAAAATGTCTGGCTAGTTGGTGGCGGAGCATTAATCAATTCGTTTCTTCAACACAGTTTAATTGACGAATATATTATTTCAACGATTCCAACCATCTTAGGTAGCGGTATACAGCTTTTCCCACCGCCTACCCCTGAAGAAAAATTGGAACTGATTAACTCAACACAATATTCAAGTGGTTTACTGCAATCACATTATCGGCGAAAAGAGAAGCCTTAAAAATGCATAATTATGAATTATGCTTCAAGTGGCGAGAAGTCCGATACTCAAAATTTCGGGAAATTTAAACACCACTTGAAACGTCAATGCCGTTATTAGGCATCCGGGAAAAAGCCTTTTTAATTACGAATTAAGTTTAAACAGCCTCAACAAGCTTCTGAACAGCTTCGCTAAACTGTTCGTAAGGAGAAACTCCCACGATGGTTTCTGCTAAAATACCATCTTTGAAAATTAAAACTGCTGGAATACTGCGAAGAGCGAATTTTTTGAAAATCGGCTTATTCCTGTCAACGTCTACCTTAACTACTTTGGCGCGGCCTTTGTATTCCTCGGCAAGTTGCTCCATCAAAGGACTTACCAGCCGACAAGGGCCACACCAAGTAGCAGTAAAATCAACAACAACAACTTTCTCTTCACTTCCATTTAAAACAACATCAAATTCACTTTCTTCAACATAATTAACTATCTGAGTATCAGCAGACATTTTTTAATTCCTTAGTATCAAAATAAAATTGCAGCAAAAAGCTCACTATACAAACTATACCTCCTTCTGCCTGTCAGATTCACCAGTGACCTATATTGAAAAATCCCTGCAACTGACTCTTGCTCAGTCACAGGGATTTAATAATTTTACATAAGGTGCATAATCCCAAAACCTCAGACCTTCAGGATGTAGAAGATGTAGAAGCTTCATCTTGCTCAAACAGTTCTAACAACCCAATAGTGCCTACAAAAAAAGTATAAGTAGCATATTGTATTGGCATCTTTTTTCTTGAAGGTGCATAAAAAGCTGCTATAATAGCCTCGATAAAATGGCAGGTCATGGCAAAGCGCTCAATCCAAAAAATTGGATTCAGGCTGCTTGGCACATTACTATTAGTTATTACGGCATAAATATTCCAAGATTCTAATCCAATTGCGCTGGTTATAAGCATTGTAGATATAATTTTTACAACGCTAAAAATGTTTCTCTTTACCAATTTTAAGTTCATGCCGTTCACAAAAAAATGTTAGAAATATATACAATAATCGGTGAAGTAACAGATAGTTTTATCTGCAAATAGTCTCTCAGCCTCTAAAAAGATGGGCATGATGTATTCTGTCTGCCATACCCGTAAACACCATGAATAATTAGAGATTTCTAGCGAAAAAAATATTCTATCGCACGGTAGCGTAGCTGTGCTACCCTAAAAATTTACAAATAATTTGGGATAATTTATTTTTTACAAGTCTCTCAAGATTAAATCACCAGATATTTAAAAAATGATAAAAGTGTGGAATAATACACTAGTGATAAATTTAATTGTCCTTTAGAGATTGATAAAAAATGTAAAGCTATGATTGCTCAACATTACAACTCAATTCATGTTGAAAACAGCTTGCTTCAACAAATTCAAATTAAAGAGAATCAGTTAAAAATTGCACAAGAATCTAATATGCTCCATGTAGCAGAAGGGCTACAGAGTCAATTATTAAAGTTACAGTCTCAATTGTCAGAGCCGCAAGACGTTGAAGTTCAAGCCTTGATGAGTTTGCTAGACGACTAAAATTGTAAATTTTTGTTGCAAATATTATTAAATACACAAAAGTTCTGTTGTCGAAAAGCAGAGCATAATGATTCTAATGCCTGATAAAACAATTTAGCAGGAGTGACTGGGCGACTGGAAGTCGCGGCTACACAGTCAAAACCCACCTCCGTGGGTTATAACCATTGATTTTCTCTTAGTCTACGGAGGTGGACTAAGTTTGATAGTTTGATAGTAGCGTTCGTCTTTGGCGTGCCGGAGACATCGTTTTATTCGCCTAAAACTTTTCAAGCAACCTCTTAGACTCAGATTTGATTGTTGAGAAAACTCAGCAAAACTTTCCTGTTGCCTGTCTCTATCGCACTTGTATTTTGCTCACTCCACAAATCAATTCATAAATCAAAGTGGATTGCTATCTTCAGGTTTTTGCTGAGTATGCGGTTTTTTAATCTGCTGTACTGAATCAATTTTAAGGATAGGCTTCATTGATGGTAATTGCCTTTGCCTAAGAATTTGAATTTCTCTCTCCATCGATTCTCTTCCTTGCCTAAAAAAGTCTTGAGAACTAGATGGAACTAAGTCACGGGATAAACTTTGAGCTTGTGCTGGAGTCAAATTAGGAAGGGATTGTTGAGCATTGGCTGAAGTTTGTACAGCCAGCAAAAAAGCTGTTGAAACTAGTAACGGTTTGATTTTTATACATTTGGTTAATATCAGGTTTAACATGATTGATACATCCTTTGTGTAAATGCTGTCTCAAACCATCTTCTGTTGGTCTTACTATAAACAAAATACACTTATTGCCTTGCTAATTACCTCCCACAAATGGGTGAATTAATCAGTTAAATTACTTTATAAATATTTGGAACTGGCTGATTTTATTCAAAGCGCTAAGGATGAAATAGCTCTCCTCGGTTGGCTAAATACGCGATCGCACCGTTGGCAATACTACTACTTCGGCATAGTGTCGATTTATCTCAGTGAGAATGCTGTATTCTATGCTTACTGTCTGTAACAGCCAATACTAAATTAGCAAATTGTATTTTATACAGGTAGTGTTAACCAAATCTAGACAATTATCAACTGAACTATTGCCTTAACCATAGTTATTCTAGATTTTCTGCTTGCTGATTATCAAATTATTATATTTATATAAATTACACTAAAATATATCAGTATTTTAACTGTTGTTTTACCTGTTAATACTTACTTAATATGTAGCACAATCTTTTTAATTATCTTAGCCATTGTGAAATCTCTTCTACAGACTTACTTAGAACAAGAAATCTGGATACTAGTACGAGATAAGTGGTATTTCGCCACAGTTATTGGAATTTGGGACGATTTGTTGTGGTTTAAGCATAGAACTTACAACAAAGAGACTGAGGATGATACTCTCTGGGAAATGGTTGTAAAAATCAGTGAAGTAATTGCTATTGATAAAGTTAGGTCTGTTATTAGTAGAAAACCAGAGGTGCTGATTTCACGCATACTAGAAACTGAACAAGGCACAACGGATTATCATCAAGATCATGAACATTAATTAGTTTAATAGTAAAAATACTTGCTTGTCTCTTAGCATTAACTGATAAAACATGAGACAAGCGGTATAAATTACTATGATGAGGGATCAGCTAAAACAAAAAATATATTTGCAGAATGGAGGTTTAATACTAATCTGATAGACTATCTTAAATTTAAAATTATAAAAGCTGGTAGCCCAGGGCTGATAACTAACTATGAGTGAAGCCTTATTTTGGATCGAAAATCTGCGAGTTGCCTATCCCCAACGGAGTGGAGAAGAGGCAGACTGGGCAGTTGATGATGTATCTTTCACCTTGCAACCAGGTGAAAGAATGGGATTGGTGGGAGAGTCGGGTTGTGGGAAGTCAACTATCGGGCGGGCGGTAATGCGCTTACTACCAGCCTCTAGTCGGATTGAGGGACGGGTAATATTTCAAGGAGAGTCGGTATTTGACTTGATGCCCAACCAGTTGCGGAAATTTCGAGGAGAGGCGATCGCCTTAATTTTTCAAGATCCGATGACACGCCTCGATCCGTTGATGACTATTGGTAAGCATTGTATCGAAACCCTTCAGGCGCACTCACCAGAATTATCAACGCGGGAAGCCAAAAAAAAAGCACTTGCTACCTTAGCAAAAGTGAATATTCCCGCTAGTCGCTGGAATCAGTATCCCCACGAATTTAGCGGTGGAATGCGCCAACGGGTTGCGATCGCTTTAGCTTTACTCCTCAACCCGAAGTTGATTGTTGCCGATGAACCCACTACTAGCTTAGATGTCACCGTCGCCGCGCAGATATTAAAAGAATTAACTCGCCTGTGCAGTGAAGAAAACATGGGATTGTTGTTGATTTCTCACGATTTGGCAATGGTGGCTGAGTATTGCGATCGCATTGGGGTGATGTACCACGGCAAAATGGTGGAAATGGGTTCTACAGAAACTGTATTTAGGCAGCCTCAGCACGAATACACGCGATCGCTCTTAAAAGCAGCTTTACACATTCAAGCAGTAACTGATGATGGAGAATTGATAATTGCCAATGACTCAGAAAAGCAATTACCGATTATTAATCAGCAATCCCCGATTTTGAGTATTACAGAACTCAAGCAACACTACACCATAGAACCTAACTTTATTGAACGACTGCTTAAGACACAAACTCAGACAATTAAAGCAGTAGATGGTATTAACTTGGATCTCTATCCCGGAGAAATTCTCGGCTTAGTTGGGGAATCAGGTTGTGGTAAGAGTACACTATCACGAACAATCTTGCAACTAATTCGTCCCACCAGTGGCAAAGTTGAGTTTTTAGGACAAGATTTAACTACACTGTCGCGTCAACAAATTCGCTCCTCACGACGACAAATCCAAATGGTTTTTCAAGATCCCCATGCTTGTCTCAATCCAGCGATGACGGTGGGACAAAGTATTGCCGATCCTTTATTTATCCATAATCTAGCCGATCCCGTTAAGGCAAAAGAACAAGTTTTATGGATGTTAGAGAAAGTTGGATTAACACCGCCAGAAGTGTATTATGAGCGTTATCCATCAGATTTATCTGGGGGACAACAGCAAAGAGTTGCGATCGCTCGTGCTTTGATTACTCACCCTAAACTTTTGATCTGCGATGAACCAGTGAGTATGTTAGACGCTAGCGTGCAGTCGCAAGTGCTGGATTTAATGTTGCAATTAAAAGAAGAATTCGAGTTAACTTATCTGTTTATTACCCATGATCTTTGGTTAGCTCGATTTTTGTGCGATCGTATTGCCGTGATGAATGGCGGTAAAATTGTCGAACTCGGTCTGACAAAAAATATTTTTGCCAATCCTCAGCACCCTTATACCAAAACTTTATTAGCTGCGGCTCCCTTACTAGCACGCGCTTAACTAATAAATCATTACAAAGAAAAGACGCGATAAATCGCCGTCTCTACAAAAAAAAGACTGCTTATTGTCCTGACGGTGATTCATCGCGTCTCTTGCCTTAACCTAAAATCCAAAATTGATTAACTTACAATTTTTGGCGCATCAACCTGCAAACTCATCTGCTCACAACGTACAGTTAACCAAGGCTGACCTAAACCTATTCCAGAAAAAGGACTTTCGGCGGGGATTTCTAACTGAGAACCAATCAAACCCAATACAGCCTCAAATTGAGCAGGGAACATCATCAAATCAGCACCCTTAACGCTGAAAGCAGAGGCACTTAACCCCTGTCTCCATGCCAAGCTTTGCCGATTATACTTAAGACTGCACAACTTCCGGTTTCCCTGATGCACAGTAACACGCTCTCCTTGCTCCCAGGTAAACTCAGCTAGTTCCTTTGGTAGTCCCCAAATTTCTCGACCACCAGCCACCGAATCAGCATTATCTACATAAATGTGAGAAATCCAACCGCCGATTTTTTTCTGGTAATTAACCAAAGCTGGGGCAATAATTAACTCACTGTACTCTAGTACTGAGCCTGACCCGTAATTAGATAAATACACGCTAGCTAGGGTTTTACCAGGCCAAACAGAAATAATTTCTAACTCTAACGGAATCAAAGGGCGCACTTGGTCAATATTTACCAAATGCAGAGTTTGAATAGCGTAGCCTTGGAGTGTCCAAGGTGCTTGTGGATATGGCATAAGGGATTTAATAGTAAAGTAAGAAACAAATTAAAATCAAGAGCTAGCAATATTACTTTTACTCATAACTCCTAAAAAAAAATCCCCACCCAGGCGTTTGCTTGGATGGGTAATATGAGGGGGAAGAAAATAATCTCCCCCAAATAACTAGCGAAATTATTTGCTCTCAGTGAAGTCAGCGTCAATTACATCGTCGCCGCTACCAGAACTAGAGGTGGAACCACCATCTTGAGGTTCAGCACCAGGTGCAGCACCCGCACCAGCTTGTTGATAGATGTTGCTACCAACAGCGAATAGAGCTTGTTGCAATTCTGGGGTGAGCTTTTTGATTTGCTCATCGTCTTCTTTAGCAACTGCTTCCCGCAGTTCTTTCACTAAACCTTCGACTTTGGTCTTGTCAGCATCGGGAACTTTATCGCCCAATTCTTGTAGCTGCTTTTCAGCTTGGTATGCTAAAGAGTCGGCTTGGTTCTTACGTTCAATCTTCTCACGCTTGTCTTTATCAGATGAAGCGTTCTGTTCAGCTTCTCTTACCATCCGGTCAACATCAGTTTTATCCAGAGTGGAAGCGCCGGTTATGCTGATGGACTGTTCTTTACCAGTACCTTTGTCCTTAGCGGTGACGTTAAGGATACCGTTAGCGTCAATATCAAACACCACTTCAATTTGAGGAACGCCACGTGGTGCAGGAGGAATACCATCTAGACGGAAGGTTCCCAAACTCTTGTTGTCGTTAGAAAATTCGCGTTCACCTTGAAGGACGTGAATTTCTACGTTGGTTTGACCATCCACTGCGGTGGAGAAGACTTCCGATTTCTTGGTGGGGATTGTTGTGTTGCGGGGGATAATTTTGGTCATCACGCCGCCCAATGTTTCAACACCCAAAGAAAGCGGTGATACATCTAATAGTAAGATGCCAGTAACTTCATTATTCAGTACACCTGCTTGAATCGCTGCACCAATTGCCACGACTTCATCAGGGTTAACGCTTTGGTTAGGGTCTTTACCCAATACCTGCTTCACAATCTGGTGGACTGCGGGAATCCGGGTAGAACCACCAACTAATACCACTTCATCAATATCGCCTTTGTTTAACTTGGCATCCCGGAGAGCGTTTTCTACAGGGATACGGCAACGGTCGATTAAGTCAGAACAAAGTTCTTCAAATGTGGCACGAGTCAGAGTTGTATCCAGGTGCTTGGGCCCATCCTGGGTAGCGGTGATAAATGGTAGGTTGATTTCTGCTTGGGTAACGCTAGAAAGCTCAATTTTGGCTTTTTCTGCGGCTTCAGTCAGACGTTGCAAAGCTTGTTTGTCTTTCCGTAGGTCAATACCTTCGGCTTTCTTGAACTTTTCAGCTAAGAAGTCAACTATTTTTTTATCAAAGTCGTCACCACCAAGGTGTGTATCCCCAGATGTGGCTAGTACTTCAAAAACTCCATCTCCTACTTCCAGCACAGATACGTCGAAGGTACCGCCACCAAGGTCAAATACGAGAATGGTTTCGTTACTCTTCTTGTCAAACCCATAAGCTAGAGAAGCAGCAGTCGGCTCGTTGATAATCCGCAGAACTTCAATCCCGGCGATTTTACCAGCGTCTTTTGTCGCTTGCCGTTGAGAGTCGTTAAAGTATGCAGGAACGGTGATTACAGCTTGGCTTACAGTTTCACCAAGGTATTTGCTGGCATCTTCAACTAGTTTGCGAAGAACCTTTGCAGAAATTTCTTCAGGAGCAAACGGTTTACCAGCTATTGGACAATCTAATTTGACATTGCCGTTGCTGCTGAGAACTTTGTAAGAAACTTCAGTTGCTTCGTTACCTACTTCGTCGTAGCGGCGACCGATAAAGCGTTTGACTGAGTAAAACGTATTTTCGGGGTTCATCACCGCTTGACGTTTGGCGATTTGGCCAACCAGGTTGTCGCCATTTTTCGCAAATGCCACTACTGATGGCGTTGTCCGAAAACCTTCAGCGTTAGCAATTACAGTAGGTTTACCACCTTCCATTACTGCCACGCAGGAGTTCGTTGTTCCTAAGTCAATTCCAACTACTTTTGCCATTTTAGGTGCTGGCTCCGTATAACTACAAATGAATGAATGAGAATATAAAGGACTAAATTTTGAACCAACAGGTCAATAAATCAGCCAATTCAGCATGAATACCTTTGATTTGGCTTTCCTGGCGTTAAAACTCCAGATTATGCTGATATATATACTGAAGCTTAGTGGTAGCCAGTCCATGAAGGGTGGTTTCCCGAACCTTGCTTAGGACGGTTAAACTAATTAAATAGTTTTTTTAGTTGGTTCATGGATTGATTTACCTTCACTCTGTCTAATGTATGAGAATTAATACTTTCAGTAATTAGGGTGAACCGTAACATCAGAGTGGTGTTTGCCGTCTTTAGAGGTAAAGTACTGGGGATTGGGGACTTGTACTGAGCGAAGCCGAAGTATTGGGAATTGGGAATTGAATAAAATATGACTCAGCACTTAGCAGTTACTTAAGTTGAGAGAAAAGAGTTTCCCAATCAATTACAGGTGGTCTTTGTCCTTTGTTGACTATTTCAAAAATTTTCTGGGAACTATTTGGCTGAAAAAGGCATTCCACACAAGCGTTTGCTACATCAATCCGGCTGGTATCACCTGAAAGTGTATCCCCAGTGGCTACGACTACACCGTATTTACCACCAGTTTTTGCCTTTAGCAGTGTGTTGAGGTCGTATGAGGTATAAGGCCCGTCAATCAAGCGTCCTGGGCGGATAATGGTGTAAGGCAATCCTGAATTAAGAATCGATTCCTCACCTTTTTGTTTGGCATCCAAAACACCAAAAGCGTTAAGAATACTAAAAGGAAACTGATCTTTGCGGAGAATTCCACAGGAAGAGACGAAAACGAATCGCTTCAAATTCTGGGGTGCTGCTGTAACTAGGTTACTGACACCTTGGGCATCGACCTTGGCCGGACTATTCTTCGCTTTGGCTTCGCTAGATTTGGGGTTAAGGAAAGTGATTCCCCATTCAAGCAAGTTCGGGGTCTGGTCAAACTCCCATCGCGCAGAGGGAAAGGCAGTGGTTCCAGTACAGCAGATAATGTGGGTGACATTTTGCGTTGCGGCTGGGAGTGTTGCTGGCTGACGGATATCACCAACGGCAATTTCCACTCTTTGGTTAAACATTTCTTTGGCTTTTGCGGCATTGCGTGTCAGGACACGAACTTTCAAACCCTTTTCTAGGAGTTTGCCTACTACCAGTTGCCCTACGCCACCAGTAGCACCAGCAACTAGTACTAAATCTTCAACGGAATCAAAAGAAGTCATAAATTGCCTTTGAGAAGTCTATTGTTAATCTACTCAAAAAATGCGATCGCGTAGTCTCTACCAAAGAAGTATCGCCAAGATAGACCCAGATTAAAGATTTGGCTAATAGCCGTTGACTATGTAGCTTTCAGGCTAACAAGTGGGAATTTTAAAATCAGGGCAAATTCCCCAAAACTGAATTAGCACGCACGGTAGCCAGCACTGAGGTTGAGAGTAACGAATGAAAATTAGTCAAAAATTATTTTCGGGAATTCTAGGAATAGCTACTCTCTCAGTAATTACTGGTGCGATTAATGCTCATCAACAATTGAAGATAGCTAAGTATATTGCTCAACAAGAGGCTGAGGAAGTTGCTGGACTAGTGGGATATTTCGTAAGTCATGAAGTTGATGAATACCACGAAATCGGATCGCGAGATAAGATGCTAGCCGAATTACAAGAGCATGTTATCTCGCTACACAAGCAACGCCAGCGCGATCTAGAAATTGTAGACCGTAATAAAATCATTCTGGCTGATGTAGTTCCAGAAGACATTGGTACGCGATTAGATCGCGATCGCAATAATGAAGTTGGTAAAACTATTCACGATGGTATACCAAGAACTTATGTTGAGGTCAGTCCTGAGTACCCAAATGGGATTCGATTGATTGCTGTTCCTTTTAAAACTGGCAAGGGTGAAATAATTGGTGCAGTCATTCTAGAATATACACCGCTTTATAAAACAGCCCTAGCAACAGCCTATAAAAATATTGTTGCCACGTCGGTTATCAGTTTCGTATGTGGCATCCTGGCATTATTAGTAGGCTATTTGATTTCTATAAGTATTTCAAAACCGATTAAACAACTCCAGCAAGCTGTAGTGAATCTGGCTGAGGGTAAGCTGGATACCAGAGTTAGTATTCGCTCCCAGGATGAGATTGGTGAGTTAGCTACCTCGTTCAACAAGATGGCGGACGATCTGCAACATTCCAGAAATGAATTGGTCAATGCTAACGAACAATTACGGAACGAAATTGTTGAGCGTCACCACGCAGAAGCAGAACTTCAGCAAGCTCTGAAAGACCTGCAAAAAACCCAAATCCAATTAATTCAATCTGAAAAAATGTCGAGTCTGGGCCAACTAGTGGCGGGAGTTGCTCATGAAATCAACAATCCGGTTAACTTTATTTACGGCAACCTTGAATACACTGATGATTACACTAAACAAATGTTGCTGTTAATTAAGCTTTATCAAAATTATTATCCTAACCCAGAGCCAGAAATTAAAAATGCTCACGAAGAAGCAGATATTGAGTACCTAATAGAAGATTTGCCTAAAATATTAACCTCAATGAAAATGGGGGCTAAACGCATCCGGGAAATTGTTCTGAGTCTGCGAATTTTCTCTCGCTTAGATGAAGCTGAGTTAAAAACGGCTGATTTGCATGAAGGAATCGACAGTACCCTGTTAATTTTGCAACATCGGCTTAAGGCACAAAATAATCACCCTCAAATTGAAGTGGTTAAAGAATATAGCAAAATGCCTCAAATTCAGTGTTTTGCAGGGCAAATGAATCAGGTATTTATGAACATTTTGGTAAATGCAATTGATGCTTTAGAAGAGGCTTTCCAAAAAGAACTTTGTCCAAATCCCTTGATTCGCATTTGTTGTGAACAGGTAAATGAAAATGCTGTGATTCGGATTGCTGATAATGGATCGGGAATTCCAAAAGAAATCCAGTCACGTTTATTTGACCCTTTTTTTACTACGAAAGCAGTTGGTAAGGGGACTGGTATGGGATTATCGATCAGCTATCAGATAATTACTGAAAAGCATGGTGGATCTTTGGAGTGTATTTCATCACCAGGACAGGGTGCAGAGTTTGTCATTACAATTCCGATTCGAGCAGCAAAATCAGCACAATTATCAATCTGCGATCGCCACAATCGTGTAACAGGCTAAGTATAACCCGGATTTCTCACCACACCTCGAATGGAGGAGTAATGAGTAGTGAGTAAGGAGTAAT
>NZ_JAYGHE010000027.1:0-17675 GCF_034931145.1 Nostoc sp. UHCC 0252
TTTTATATTTATCTCCTGATTTTAGCGTCCCTTTTGGTTTGAATATTTTTACACTTAAAGGAAAAGTTATATTAGAGTAAAGTCCATAAGCATTGACTGAAACTATTCCATTATCGACTTTTCCAACACTCCCTAAATATTGCCTAGCTACATAATCAGTCTTTCTACCTTTTTTCCTGTCTCCTGTTTCATCTATTACTACTGTAATCGCATTGCCATCTAATGCTTTTTTGAGTTTATTTAATCTTCGTTGTTTTAATTCTTCTACTGACCAATCTGAATTAGCTAAAAAATGATGTAATGACTGTGCAGAATTTATACTTACGACTTTCGCTATCTCTGGTAACGATTTTCTTTTAATTGGTGACATTATTCCCAGGTGTAAATATTTGAAGCACTCATAATTTCTTACTTCTTTAAACAGGTCTTTATACTCTGCACAATATTCATCTATAATGGCAACTGTTGGGTGGGCATCTCTTGCCAAATGTTTCAGAATTTGTAATTCTACATCCATTGATCTGCTTACCTTCCAGAGTTTTTTCTTTTAATCCTTTTATTCAGAATACTCGGAAAGTGACAGAAGCTGTTTAGTGGCGATCGCCCCTTATGGATGTAAAGAAAGCTTGCGATTTCTTAGGAGAGGGATAAGGGTTTTGATGAAAGTTATAGATCGCAAAGACGCAATAAATCACCGTTTCTTCCCTTAACCAAACCATATTAATTGCCAACCCTACCACTGTCCTGAATTATCTTCCTGTTGCAAGCCTATCAACTGTCGCCGCTTCCAAGCATAATGAAGAATATTAATTCCAAGTTCCTGGGCTGTACGAATAGTCAATCTGGGTAAACTCAAATCTCTATCCAGTCCCCAAGCAGTTGCTAAATCTCCAATCGCTAAAATAATTCCGCCACCGATTAACAATTTAATCTGCTGTTGATTAACCATTGGCAAGGCAGCAAATAAGAAAGGTTTTGTCCTTAAAGGATGACTCCGTTGCAATTCTTCTAAAGGTCTTAAAGGACTTTCTAACTGTTGTGCTAATGCTTGAGTACTTTCAATTAAAGCATTAGCATTTGTTGGTGCATCAACGAAAAGCACACCACCTAAATTCAAGTAATTTTTTAGGGATTCAAATTCGAGACTATTTAAAGAAATTGCCTGTCCACCTGTCAAATAAAGTAGGTCATAATCTTGAATATTTTCACTTAAAGAAACCTGTCCTGGTTCATCAGCCCCTCGCAAACTGGGATATAGGGGTTCTACTGCTTGTAATAAGTACGAAAGGCTGAAAAAATTACGCGCACATTCAGGATCGCTATGAGTTGCTTGTGCCATACACACAAGTGCTTGAGGACGCATTTGTGCCTGACGGCGATAACGCAAATCAATATTGTTATATCCAGGAAAGAAAGCATCCGCAGGTTGGGTAATATCAGTATGTCCTGGTTGCAGAAGTATTCGACATATTTCTATTTCTGAACTGGCTGGTATAGAATTTCTTTGGTCAATTCGATAAGTTTCTTGAACAATATCTCTTTGCTGTCCACGCCGCAATTCATCAGGGTCTACATAGCTAACTACTAAGTAGATCATGAGTGGTTCAGAACTGACTACTTCTATATCAATAGGAAAGTCATAAGAAGTCGGTACAACAATTAAATTACCTGCTAAATCAATTGCAATACCAGGTTGAATTTGTACCCAACGCCCATCTCGATATCTAGCTTCTACTTGACTTGGGGCTGTCACATCTCGAACGCCTAAACCACAGACAATTCCTGGTTGGTTTAAACTTTGATATTGAGCATTTTGCCGATTTCGATGATACTCATGGGCTGTGCGCCAGCGTTCTGCATTAATTAGTAATCCGTCTGCGGCTTGCAGGCGTTCCAAGGATTTGATTGGTGGAGGTGGGAAAGGATGGGACATAATAATTTTAGATTTTAGATTTTGGATTAAAAGTCAATACAGTTCAGTTAAGCATTTCTTCCTTTTCTTCCTTTGCGTCCTTCGCGTCCTTCGCGGTTCGTTAAAAAAATTTACTTTGATAAACGCTAAAGCTACAATATACTCTACAATTTAATTACAAATTATTTAATTAGAAGGATTTTCGATAGATAATTCATAGGTGCAGAAAGCAGGCTTTTCTTGTTCTATGATTCTTTGGATAAGTTGCTCATTAATAATGCCACTAGAAATATTTGAACGCAAACGTACTATAAAATGATATGGTTGTCCACCGGCTAAAACAGCATTTCCTAATTGGGCATCTCCGATGATAAAACTTGGGCCAAAAGGTTCTGTGATACTAATATGTTTATCAGCTTCATTTGGTAAATCTTCGTCGAGTGGTAAACCAGTATAAAGATGTAAATAGAGACGCAATCCTTTGCGAGTTCCGCGCCAGCGATAAAGTTCTACAGCCCGACGAATTAAACGCCGTTGTTGCTGGAGATCCCAAACTGAATCTACTTGCCAAGCAACCCAATGAGCCATAAAAGGTAGTAATGCTTGTGGTGCTGTCAAAGGATCGAGGTTTGCCCACATGACATTGTAACTATCAACTACTGGTTGAAAAGCTTGCTCAAATATCTTCATGAAGCGACCAATAAAGTCTACTTCCCGATACAAAATTGGCAAGAATTCCATGTAGGCGGTGTAAGGACGAATATATAAATGGAAATACTCACTTCTTTCGATTTGTTCGTTCTCTGTGCCTGCGTCTATATGTAGAGTAATTAGGCTGCGAAAATTGAGAGTTAATTTGTTTTTTGTCCCAGGAGAAATTGCTTCTTGATCTTCAAAAAATGTGTCGGGAATTGAGAAGTAGAGAACAGCATCCATTTGTCCGCGAGGCGGTATTTCACTACCCTCTGTGCCAATTTGACACCACTGGGATGGAAAGTTTCCGTCAACGCTTAAGCTTACCCGCAAAGGACGTTGTTCTAAGTTTTGCACTTGCACAATCATCTCACTGGGATGTCCAGGATGCAAAAGTAAAGTACGTCCACCTACATCGATATCCGCACTTGTAAATCCTAAACCCGCCACAGGTAAAGCTTCGGGTATTTGCATTGGCGTTAATTGAATGCTTACAGCCGGACTAGAGCGACTTTGAACCATAGGATTTGAGAATGGGGAATGGGGAATGGGGAATTGGGAATAACTTACTGACGAATGACGAATGACAAATGACAAATGACAAACTACGAATTACGAATTATTTGAATGTCGTGATTTGAGCGTAGATTGGTATCAGCCCAAGAACATATCAAACCTTCCGAGCCTGGGTCAATTAATTGTTCTGGTGATGGTTGTCGTCGCCAATTTTCTCCTTGCTTGCGGATGGGAAACAGTAGGACGGGGCCTAAATGACGCACGCCTGGGGTTTGTTGCAATAATGCGACAATATCTGATGTATAAACTGGTCGCCCAAATGGCCAACCTTTGCCGTCCATTCCTCCAGTTAATGGATTTAAATATTTATACAGTGATACCCTTAAATTCCGGCGAATTTCTTCTCTGGCAAAAGGATTATCATAAGCAGGTTCTAAAGCAATCTCTGTCTGTACAGAAACACCTACGTAATTCGGTTCTTGTAATTCTATTTGTACCCCTAATAACCGTCTTTCATCTAAGTAACTCATAATTTGCTCTTGCAGGGCATTACTAAGAGCAAAATTTTCTGGTGTCATGCCATTACCTTGCGCGATCGCATCTGTATTTGCATAAGGTACTACCAGTAAACTAACTATACCAGCTTGTCTGCGAGAATTTGCTGGCAAACACCGGACACGCGCGATCGCACCAGCACCCGCCTGTTGAGTCAAAACTTCAAAATCTTCCGCAGTGACGGCGCGATCGCGTGTGCGGAGGATGCGGGGAGCCTTCATCACAGCCTGTTCCAAAGACTCGGCATCCGCGCCATTGATTGCAGGTACACGATTGACCACACTAGCAATGTATGGATACGCAGACTTCAAAAACTGGATTGCCCCAGTTTGCACATTGCCTTCCCTACCGCCACCTGTGCGATAAGCAACCATTTTAATCTCTGCACCACGGGGAGGAATCGCCCCATATTGGTGTTCCGACTGGTTATTTTCTAGAACTTGTACAGATGTGTTATCTAGCGATGGTTCTTGAATCCGCGATCGCATCTGGGTATGCTGTTTAAGTTGGCTAGGTTCTCGAATTAGCGGCCCAAACTGGATTGTACCAGTGATCGAATCGATGGTGTAATGAAAGTTATGTGGCCCAGAATCAGCAAAATCTCTCACCTCAATCCACTTCTGAGGCAAACCACCACTGGGAGTAACTAAAATATATTCATTTTCTCGGCGTTCTAAAATTGGTGCTGTTTGTAACTGGAAACTCTGACCGGGTGTACCATCACTAATTCCCAATCGCTCATCTATAATCAGCGTACTGTGACTAGCTCTAACAGTACCGCCAATTGACCGCGCTGCTAAACCAATAATTCTTGGTGGACGATTGTAACCAGATTCATTGGCTTCTGCGGAAACAAAGCTACAGCGCAACCAACGACCACGGTAAGAGGTAAAATTAGCCACAGGCCAAATTTGAGGTAGATGCAAACGTACCTCTGCACCTTGAGACGGGTTTCCACCCTGTTGCGCCATTTCATAAAAACTGAAACCGCGAGTTTTATCGTCTGACTCTTGCAATAAAACTGCTTGCCAATTTTCCCCATCCCAGGCTTCCCACTTGCGGGGTGGTTGATTGGGATTAATACCAGCAGGGGTAGCCGCAGCCCCTTGGAAAATAATTTCTAAAACATTAGCATCTAAAGGATCATCAGAATTAATTGCTAAATAAAAACAGTTCCCAGGCTGGGGTTCCTCTTCAAATATTGGTTGTTCATTACCTGTCCAGAAACCGTTAGATTGACGAGTCCATGAAGTTGTGACTCTTTCGCGCAGAGATTGGGGAATATCTTCGGTAGTTTGGGCAGTTAAGAAGTGTTGGATGCGTGGGTTGCCGATAATTAGAGGAGCATCTGTACTAAAAGTAATAGCTTCTGTAGTTTCAGTGCGGATAGTTGAGGCTTCCAATCCGGCTGGAATTGTGTAGGCTTCGGGTAATGCAGCGCTTAAATAAAAAGTTAATTCCGTGCGGGCTGGGGCGGGAGGCTGGAGACGAATACCCAGTAATTCTAGGAAAGCGACATAATTTTTTCGAGGTACTTGGTTAAATCTGAGCAACATTTGGTCAGTTAACCAAGCAAATAACTCAATTAGCGTAATTCCTGGGTCGCTGAGGTTGTGGTCTGTCCATTCGGGACAGTAGCGGGGAATACGCATAATACATTCTTCCACCAAATCATCAAAGGCGCGATCGTCTAAGTTAGAAGAAGGTAATTTCGGTAAAAAATCAAAGTTCATACCAATTTAAAAAAGAATGTGACAGATACAAGCCTAGAAACCCAGATGAAATTTAGCTTCTCAATTTTTAATTTTTAATTTTTAATTTTTAATTCTTAATTGTTATCACGATTCCTCCCCAGCTGAAACCAAATAATAAGGATAAACAAAACTATAAATATCGGGGCCGTCTTTGAGTCGATAATTGATAATGATGTCCACTCTGCCACGCACAGGGTCAGGATCGGTGACAACTTCATCGATAGTAATGCGCGGTTCCCAAACTTCTAAAGCTTCCAAGACATAAAGACGGATTCGGAGTAGGGTATCGCTATTTAAAGGTGCAAACGCCAGCTCAGACAAGCGCGAACCAAAGGTAGGTCGATAAACCCGCTCACCTACTCCCGTGCGGAGGATAATCCAAATAGATTCTTTAACTTTTTGATCTTCACGGCTAAGTTGTATCCCGCCTTGCACACTTAAATGCAGTGGATAAGCCCAACCTGTTCCCAAATAGGCTCGTTCACGACCGTAAACCATATCTGGCACTTAGACAGTTTTTACATGGATATCTTCAAAGATATCGGCACAGAGAGTTTAAGCCTATTCGCCAAAGGTCGAGGATGAAGCGGGGGGCAGAGAGGGAGCAGGGAGCAGGAGAGACAGCACAGCAATGCTCATACGTGTCAACTTAAGCCTGGGCGAATGGAATTCGCGGCTACACAAACAAAGTCCGCCTGCGCGGACTAAGAGAAAATTAATATTTTTAACCCGCGCAGGCGGGTTTTGTCTGTGTAGACGCGGTTTCTAACCGCCCGTTTCACGTTGAGTAGACACTGTGCCCTTACGACAGATATATTTCAAATACATGAAAAGTGCTGTAATTTCAGATAAACGATCGCAAACTAGGGTTGTCGGCAGCTACTGACCAGAAACGTTATGCCAACATTTGAAGAATCAAGAATTAATAGATGATTGAAATTTTTGAAGCAGACCTGAGTATGCCTGCTCATGCAGAGGCTATGGTGCAATTAATGGATGAGTATGCACTCGACCCGATGGGTGGTGGTAAAGGTTTGTCGGACTACGTTAAAGCAAATCTCTCAACAGAGCTTGCAAAAAGAAAAGCGGCTCATGTAATTCTTGCGTTTGTCGATGCCGAACCCGCAGGGCTTGTTGTCTGCTTAGAAGGATTCTCTACGTTCGCGTGTAAGCCATTACTTAATATTCACGATGTCATCGTTGCTTTACGCTACCGTGGTAGAGGCTTGTCCAAACTGCTGCTACAAAAAGCGGAGAAGATCGCGTTGGATTTGGGCTGTTGTAAACTCACGCTAGAGGTACTGGAAGGAAACCATGTTGCCCAGTCAGCATACAAGGCGTGTGGATTCACTGGTTATGAGCTAAATCCCCAGATGGGCAAGGCATTATTCTGGGAGAAGAAACTAGTAGTCTGTCAATAAATAATTAATGGATAAAATCCTTGTAGAGACGGCGATTTATCGCGTCTCTCTAACCGTAAAAATGAATTTGATAGGCCACTAGGATAGGTGAATGATCGATCGAAAAGTCTTTAAAGCTGATTGATTATGATCACTTCCTATTTGCGCTAACTTATCGATCCTGACAAAATTTCGGATAAAGTTGCAACTCTTCCCTCTCTCATCTTCTCTACCTCTCCAATCAGCCGCCAATCAAAACAGTGGGATTACCTTTGATAATTTTATTCGGTGGCCCTAATGCTTCTAAAACAGTGTCGCCCATGCGAGAGGCAGGCAAATTGTTAATCAACACAGTCTGGCTACCGTCAATCACAACCCCAGGACCGTGAGGAGGGACGGGTAAAGGTGTCGCGCAATTATGAATATCAGCACCTGCGGCGGCGGCGGCGATCGCACTACCCATAGTAGTTGCTGCTGTTGTCTTTGTAGTTTGTTCGGCAGTTAAGGCAGCAGGTGCGCCTGGTGTACCTGCCGCCGCTAGGGTAGCAGCCTCAGCCGCTTTGATAGTTATATCAGAAGATGTTTTGGCAGACTGCAAACCTGGTACTGCTGCTGCAAGCACACCCCGCCACGCAGGTAAAGACCCAATCAGCACATTGGGACTACCTGGCCCTCCTGTCAAGACTGGGGGTAATGGATGCGCCACATTGTCAGTAATTCTTGCTGCTGGTCTACCCATGACAACCTCTTATTGTGTTAATTACGAATTAATTAAGTCGAATCATCGCACCTTTAACTGTAATCACGCCCTTGGCTGAAATGTCTATATTGCCAACAGCATCTAATGACAGATTACCTTTTGATTCCACTGAAACAGATTTAGCCATGTCGTCCATTTTGATTCTATGTCCGCCTTTGGTTTCAATCTCTATGTACCTTTGACTATCATTGAGATATATTTTATGACCGTCTTTAGTTTCTACACGAATACCTGTTTTACTAGTTCCTTTATCTTCTTCAATAAACTGTAGAACGTGACCGACACGAGTTTTAATGGTGCGTAATCTTACACCATTTGCAACTGAATCAGTCACTTTTTCTGGTGGTGCATCCTTCCCGTTCCATACCCCGCCAATGACATAAGGACGGTGAATGTCGCCATGCTCAAAACCTACCAAGACTTCATCGTTTACCTCTGGTAAACAGTCGAAACCTCTGTTGGGGCCTGCTCCCACACCTACAACTCTCGCCCAGTCGCTTGCATGGTCTTCTGTGAGAGTGGGAAACTTGACTTTTACTCTGCTCATTTTCTCTGGGTCTTTATTATCAGTTACAATTCCGACTAATAAAGTCTCAGATGGCTGGAGACGTTTTTCTGGGGATAGAGTTGTGAATAAGTTACCAGAACGGAGTCCCCGCACGCTGAAATCAGTTTCATAAACGCGTTGACTGAAGAAATGGCGCGTTTCTGTAACATAATACTTACCACTATAGCGATCGCCCATACCCTCAAGATTAATAACCCGTCCCGGACGAATCTCAGGATTCCCTTCTGCTTTGGCATCTGCATAAACAAATTCTCCTCCTAGTTCATCGCACAAAGCCTGAGCCATCGTATCTGCTTGTTTTTTGCTGGCAACAGGTTTATCTACAACAATCATTTTGGGAGACTTAAGATTAGAAAATGCATTACTAGTACTACTTCCTAGCTGATTACCTGTCTCAGTTACTTGCTTCTCTTTCTTGGCTGTTCCACTAATCAATTGTTTCTTGGTATAGTCCCAGGCGCGTACCTCTACAGAACTTATCTGTTCAGCACTAGTAACACGAGTACTAAATTTATTAATATCAACTAGCCATTTGAGTGATAAAGCTCCCTGAGTTTTTGGTTTGCAAAAATTGAGTTTTTCCTCTGTAATAAATAACTCAAAACCAATGCGAGCAGCCCTTTCTCGCAAAAACTCCATATTAGTTTGATTTTCTTGAAAGACGTACTTATGAACTTCACCAGTTGCCTCTATATTGCCAAGCTTTATGCCTACTTCTTTAACTATTTGCTTAACTATATCACTATCAGTTTTATTTAAAAAAGAACGATTATAACGACCTCTATGCAGACGATGAGAAATATCATAACCGCGAACAATGATATCAGCTTCAGATTTTTCATTGAAGTGAACTTCCATCGCTGTAATTTCGCCTTCAATGATGAATTGTTCTACCTCCTCTTGAAAATTATTATCTAGAGTCGTACTCGAAGTAAAACCCAACTTCACTTTGTTCCCAATTTTAAATAACTTATCATGTCGCCAAGCCTTGTTTTCTGGTCGGTCAGACGTGGGAATATAGCTATTATGAATTACTAGCGTAAACATTGCTGGTAAATGAAGGCTTTCTTCTATTGTAATTTGCAATAAATCCTTCATTAATTCAGGAGAAGCTTGTTTTCCATCTATCTGTATTTTAGGTTCGCTTAAATAAAGGCTTTTTTTAGGAGGCATAACTATTATTTGATAACTTATGAAATGTTCAGAGCAGCCTTGAATGACAAAGTAAATATTAATTTATAACTTTATACCAATTAAATTAATTATTGCAACAAATTCTTTGGCTAAAGACGCGATCCATCGCGTTTCTACAAATGGTCTATTTGTCGCATTCTTTTTTAAAATTGGTATTACTTATTTTGTCTTACTCAGTGTTTGTCCCTTTTGATCTCCTGCACGAGCATCGCCTGTAGAAGCAGATTGCCGTCCACCAGGAAGGTTATTTTTATCAACTTCTTGCAAAGCGATATCTACCATTGCCCTTACTGGTGTCCCATCACTCAAGAACATATTTAAAGTGTAAGTTAAACTTGTAATTACACAATAAAAATACTCATTACCCCATGTAAATATATAGACAGGTGGTCGTTTGTCAGTTGCCTTAGTGATAGTTTCGACACCTTTCTTGATATTATCTATATATTTTTTCATCACCGATTCTTTCGTTTCATAAGTATCATAAAGTAACTGTTTAAGGGTGAATTTGTAAGGTTCAACGCCAGAAAAGTTTACTTTCGGAAGTAAAGTAGTTCCTCTGTTACCATCCTTGCTTTCCCACTTAACAGTCCGAGTAAAACTAATATCTGTAGGATTAAACATTAATTCAATATCTGGCGCTTCATTGTTATAAGCTACAAGTTTGGCTTTCTCAAGTTGCGGTTGACGCTTTTGAATAACAATAATTGCTGGACTTGCCATTTTAATAATTCTCCAAAAGTTAATTATTGAATACAAATTTACCAAGGTAATCTACCAGAGGAACCACCATGACGTTCTCGCTCAATTTCTATCCGTTGTCGTAATCTGCTATAAATTTCACGGGCTAGAGTTTCAAGATCGGCCGTATCATCTTTTTGACCTTCTTCAGAAGACAAAGAAGTGTTATCTATTATCTCAGTTATTGGTTGTATGTCTCTAGATATGTCGGGTAGAGTGACTTCTCCACCATCAGCAAAGCCTCTAGGTGAAGGAAGGTGTTTAGCAAAAACTTGTGGCGATTCTGAAAACTGAGAAAATTCATAATTTTGGTTGTTAGATTCTCCATCATTAAAATTAAAGCTAGTAAAATCATCATTATTTCCATTTAGTAAATCTTCCACACTTGACCATTGAGAAGGTGTGTTTGACCATTGTGAAGATGTATTAGTTGTAGGATTTGCTTTTCGGAAAATTAGGGGAGGCGATGAGTATTGAGGTGAAGTTTCATCGACATCACTTGTTTCGTTTTGGAGAGGATTAAGCTGTGGAGAATTGAGAGTCGAAAGTTTCTTTTGACTAATATTCAATCCCAAGGAAGAAGGAATTAAGGAATTGGATATCTCAGGTGAATCAGTCTCAGTGCTTTTTAGCTGTAATGAAGTGTCTGAAAAAGAATCGACTTTAGTCGGAGTCTCTGGAAAAATTGTCTCTTCTAGTTCTGTGGGATTGGGTATCTGTAAACTTGGAAGAATAATATCGTGCGGTGTTCCACCAGTGTTGATGTGATGTAGTAGGGGCAGATTCTTCTGTGCATCTCTGGTATTAATGACAAACTCCCCAGGCGTAAGCATTGCAGGTATTGTATCTGAGGGTGCTATGTACTGGCGGTTTTCAACGGGGGAATCTGTAACATGACCACCAGTAGCATAACCTTTAGGTGCGATCGCATTTTGCTCAACTTTAGGTGCTGTGCTTACCTCATCTTGTGGAGAAGTTAGGTTTTCTGGAGCATCTGGATTATCCCAGGTATCACCAAAGGGTGATATTTCAGGATTTTCTGATTCTACTGTTTGTTCACGATCAATAATTTTTCTAAAAATACTTGCTTCTTCAACAATTTCAGGTAATGTGGCGCTAACTGTTGGTGTTTCAACAATCTCAGGTGATATGGCGCTAACTACTAATGGTTCATCGATTCCAGGTGATGTGGCGGTAATCGTTGGTGTTTCAACACTTTCAGGTGATATGGCGGTAATTGTTGGTGTTTCAACAATTTCAGACGAACTAGGGCTAACTACTAATGGTTCATCGATTCCAGGTGATGTGGCGGTAATTGTTGGTGTTTCAACACTTTCAGGTGATATGGCGCTAACTGTTGGTGTTTCAACAATTTCAGACGAACTAGGGCTAACTACCGATGGTTCATCGATTTCAGGTAATGTGGCGCTAACTGTTGGTGTTTCAACACTTTCAGGTAATGTGGCGCTAAATATTGGTGTTTCACCAATTTCAGGTGATATGGCGCTAACTGTTGGTGTTTCAACACTTTCAGGTGATGTGGCGCTAAATATTGGTGTTTCACCAATTTCAGGTGACGTGGCGCTAACTGTTGGTGTTTCAGCAATCTCAGGTGATATGGCGCTAACTACCAACGCTTGAGCGTTTTCAGGCGATGTGGTGGTAATGATTGGTGTTTCAACAATTTCAGATGCTGGTAAGATGGGCTGATTTTCTGTAAACTCGCTGGTAGTATTCTCAACATTGCTATCACGTTGTAGTGAAGCCACATTTGCTGAGACATCAAAGACATTAACCACCATAGCAGACTGTGGCTCTGAAGCTACTAACTTTTCATCGCTATCAGGGTTGCTAAATAAACTAAGTGTGTCTTCAATCTCTGCTGAAGTAGATGTTAACTCAACAGGCGCACTATTTAGAGACTCACTCGTAATACTGGAATCAATTTCCTGACTTTTAGCGGAATCTAGAAACCCTTTCTTTTGCAAGGATAGAGGCTTTAAATTCTCTCCTTTCTCTGATATTAAAGGGGGCTGAGGGATTATATTTTGCGTTGTTTTTTCTACATGGGGTGAAAAGTTAGGAGTAATTTCTTGTTGTACTGTAATAGGATTTTTTGCAATTAAAGACTCAGGATTAGGTAAAGTGACATGCGCCTCTACAGTATTTTCATCATTCTCTAGAGAATGAGGTAAAGTTGGTGCATTATCAACTTCAGATGAAGTAAGTGCTAAAGGTAAAGTTAAAAAATTATCATAGACAGCATTATCTGTAATAGAATCATTTGTGCTTTTTTCTGGTATTAAGCCTGGTTCAATGGCTGTAATTGCCTCAAAATTAGTATTAATATTTGGTGATTCAGCCTCCGGTGATGGAGAGTTTAAGGGTGGTAAAATCTCTCTTGCTTGGATTAAATTTGTTTGACTTATGGTGTTTTTATTCTCACCTATAGAAGAAACTTGATCTATTTTAATGTCTTGTTGTGGTGGCGTTTGGCTAACTTGCATACCTGAAAAATTAACTGTTTCTAATATTTCAGGTATTAGTTTTTCTTCGGTATTTGTAAAATTATTATCCGGTATAAATATTTCTTGTATATTATTTTTCGAAGGAACTTCTATATATGAGCTATTGACTAATTCATTTGTGTTATTTTCTAATTCAATATTTTCTTCCGATATCAAAGTATTTTCTGCTAAAGACAAATCTGTATTAGGCAAACTAGATACTAGTTCAGAATTTACTGCCAGATCATCGTTAGTAATATTCCTGAATAAATTCGACTGATTTTGGAAGCTGGGCGAAGTATATGCCGTTATATTACTAATAGAACCATGAACATTTGCAGAAATGTCTGGCGCAATATCCATCTGTAAATTTGGTGTTTCCAAATTAGTCTCAATGGGCAGCAACTCATCTGATGTCAATAATTTGTTTTTGTTAGTATTAATAGAAGTGTTGTTTTTGTCAACAACTTGTTCAACATTTTTAGTCGCAGATGATTTTCTAGATTTCTTAGCCCTAGATTTTGAATTTGGCTTTTTTTCTGCTGGTGGCTTTTGAGATTTATTTGCTTTTTTGGGTTGAGATTTACTTTTTATATTTACTTCTTGTGAGGTATCATTAATCGTATTTACCTCGGTGGGAGTTGGCATTATCTCTGGAATGCCGTTTCTTACTGGTTCATTACTATTTTCTAGTGCAGCTATTGAATCAGAAGCATCAAAATCAATCAACTGAGATTCACTACTTATATCTTCAGTATCCCAGCTATCCCAACCTATTAATGGTTGAATAGATGGTTCATACTGATGAGACAAGAAAAATTTAGAGGATGTAACTAATGGTGGTTTAGTTTGTATTGTACTGATGAGATTGTTTTGAGAATGCAAAGAATGAGATGCTTTTTTTGATATCATTCTCTGAGGATTTGATAAAGATGATATTACCCCAAGGGGATGAATATTGTTTCCTAGTGAAGATTGAATAATTTGCATAATTATAGTTGAAAAGTAGCCAATTAACTAGAAACAAAATATCCTGTTTTTTGATTTCTTTGTACAGAAGTGCCTCCTCCTGTAGACCTTGCAATTTGTAACCCTTCATAAGCTAAAGTTAATTCTTCAATTGCAACTGCTTTCCCATCTGCTTGGAGTGCAGGTGTTTTCCAGGTTATAGGAATAGCACCAATCAAAGTCCAACTCATCATGGTTTCACCAGCTTGATTGAAAATCAGAATATTGACATTACGCCGAGATGTTTTCTTTTTTTCATCAAAAACTGCATTCATCCAGTTCCAAAAACCTGGATGATCGGTAAATCCTCGTTTAAGAGTTATGTCTGCAAATTCTGTATGACCTAAATAAATTCTTTGCTGGTCATTGACACCACCTTCCTGAAAAATAGTTTTCTTAATTTGAACACTCAATCCTGTACATTCAGCGAAAGATGCAGCAATAGAACTGTCTATCTCTACGTAGAACCGATTAGTAGTGACATAATTTAATTCGTGAGTAATGTTGCCATTGTTAGCGCCTGTAGCCATCACAACCACCTTTGAGAATCATAACTACCTACTCTTTCACGCTGCGATCGCAAATCTTCTAGCAAAAGTTTATATACGCGTTCTGTGAGTTGGTTTATCAACCGTGAATCGTTGAGATATTTACTTGCCGTCTTAGCCGCCTTGCTTGCATCAGATGCCGCCGAAACCCCGGCGTATCCAGCAGTACCGCCAACATCTCCATCGAAGGTGAAAAATTTTTGTTGCTGTCTTGAGTCCATAAATAAAAAAACTCTCCCTAAATCCAGGCTAAAGGTACTGCATCATAATCAAAAGTAGCCAAAAGTCGAACTTAGTTTTTGCCTGGATTTCGACTTTGGGTGAATTGTGTTACAAGTGCGATCGCTGTAATATCGATCTAAGGAACAGCGTACTATTCATCTAACTACTGCTTGGGCATCTGGAGAATAATGAGAGAACACATCAGCCGACAGAAAAAAACTACTACAGGCTTCTCAATTCCATCCCTGAAACACCCGACACGCGGCTTTGGTTTGGAGTCGTCGGCAATTTCACGCCAAGCGGTTCCTGAAATACAACCACTCCATCAACCAGTTACTCACGATATCAGTCGCATACCACTGCGTAGCCAAGCAAAACTCTCAATTAGCCAGCCTGGAGACAAATACGAACAGGAAGCTGATAGCGTCGCACAGCAAGTAATGCAAAGAATGGCGCAACCTGTAAATCGCCAGTCTATCCAACGAGAAGCATTACCACAGGAAGAAGAAGAATTGCAGATGAAACCTCTGGACATTAACACCCTGCAACGAGAAGCATTGCCAGAGGAAGAAGAAGAATTGCAGATGAAAACTCTGGACATTAGCACATTGCAACGAGAAGCATTGCCAGAGGATGAGGAAGAATTACAGATGAAATCTCTGGACATTAGCACCCTGCAACGAGAAGCATTGCCAGAGGATGAGGAAGAAGAATTACAAATGAAATCTCTGGACAGCAGCACACTGCAACGAGAAGCGTTGCCAGAGGAAGAGGAAGAAGAATTACAAATGAAATCTCTGGACAATCGCACACTGCAACGAGAAGCGTTGCCAGAGGAAGAGGAAGAATTACAGATGAAGCCGATGGTGCAGCGTCGGGCTGGAATGGCTGCTAGACCAGACTTAGAAACGTCCATTAACCAAGCAAGAGGTGGTGGACAGGCGATCGCAGACAACATCCGCAAACCGATGGAGGTGGCGTTTGGTGCAGATTTCAGTGGCGTGAAAGTTCACACGGATGGTCAATCTGACCAGTTGAATCGGTCAATTCAGGCGCGTGCTTTCACAACAGGGCAAGATGTGTTCTTTCGGCAGGGAGAATATAATCCTGGGAGTCGAGGGGGACAGGAGTTATTGGCACATGAGTTGACTCATGTTGTACAGCAGAATGGAAGGAAAAACACTCCAATACAAAGGACATACCAGAAAAATAAACAGAGAGTACAAGGTGCAAATCCGAATGTAGTGGAAAATTCGACAGCAAGAGTGACCGCATTTGGTGCAAATTGGGAAGTAAAAGAGTGGCGTGATCACATAAAAACCCTGGGGCTAAAAGCAAAGCCTGGCAGTGGAAGCGGCGGTTCTACGGAATCCGGCAAAAAGATTTTTGGTTTGACAAATGGAGATGAGATAGTATGCGATCTCAATGGATACTGGCGACATCTACTGGCGAATGGGCAGTATGCCGATAATACAGGGGTAGCCAATGCGGATAACGCACAGACGCATTTTTGGAGTTCAACACGTGTGAAGAACGAAAAGACAAGAGTTTAAATTTAGTGCGATCGCTGATCTTATAGTGCGATCGCCCGTTGTGTTTTTGTGAATGCGATCGCTGCTATGACGATAAAATAAGAGTGCGATCGCAATGTTGTCGTTAAAAAACTCCATAGCCCGTATATTCCCGCATTTCAGGAGATTGAAATCCAAGAACAATATCATCTTTTGGAACCCCTAGCTCTACAAGTTCTTGAGCCACTCTCATTTCCGTCATATTCTGCTCAATCGAAATTTTTCCCTGTTTAATATCCAAATGTAAAACACAACCATAGACTCGCCGATGACCATCCCATCCCACATTCATAACCATGTAATGGTCTTGTTTTGTATCAAAAACAGTGTAACAATCAATCTGACCATTAGCTATTGGGATAGCAGCATAAGCCGTCAATAACGACTGAATGATATGGCGATAAGACTCTAGGGTATCCATTGTACAATTACCTCTTGAATTGGGTCATAAATAATTTGTTTAATCTGATATCTCTCTACAGATATTTGGGCAAATTCCCGCTTGAAAAAAGCTTCATAAACACCTATAGGCACTGCCAAATGGAGAATGCGAGTTGGATCGGTGATTTCTAAGGCAAGCCGATAATTCAAAAACTGTCCTAACGCAGCATGATAATCTGTTAGTGGTGAATCACTCAGGAACGTTTTAATCTCAACTGCAATTTTTTCTTCACCTCGCTCTGCTGCTAACAGTTGCTTTGCACCTAAATCTATTTCAAACTTAGTTCCGCCAACTTCTAGTCGCAGAGGATCATCGGTTATCTTCCACTGCTCTTTTTCTAAAGCAATTCTAACCACAGCATGAAATTTATCTTTAGCTGCCATCGTTAACCTTTTCTGATTTACTTAACATTTTAGTGCGTAGACGCAGCCCGCCGCAGGTATCACCTGATCTTGTAGCGACTGTCTTAATAGTCAAGCGATCCCTTATCTAAGATAGTTGATGAGCGTGCGATCGCTGCTCTTGTAGTGACTGTCTTAATAGTCTTGCGATCGCTCGTGTAAATTGACTTTGGGTGAATTGCTTGATGAGTGCGATCGCTTTATTAGTTTAATCCTCAAAAATAGCCCAATTATTTGATGCAGAAGTTGCTACAGATTGCGCGAAACACTGAAACGTGATGGCAGAAATTACTACAGGGAAGACGGAAGCTGCTACAGATGTGATCGCATCTTTTTTAAATTGAGTAAATGGACATGAAATTGTTAAATTATCAGAATTTGTCTACCCTACACTTCTTGAAGTGCGTAGGCGCAGCCCGCACTTCGACAAAGCTCAGTGACCACCGCAGGTATTGCCCGATACTATAGAATCGGGTTCCCAAAAATTTAGACCTTGGGTGAATTGTGTTATGAGTGCGATCGCAGTACTCTAATATATATTGATAATAACCAGCAAGTATTTATCTAGCGACTGATTAAGCATCAGGAGAAGTAAATGACAGAACGCGTAAGTCAGTCCAAAAAAGCTACTACAGGTTCCTTTTCAATACCTGCATTCAAACAACCAACGCGCGGTTTCGGTTTAGACTCTCCTGGTGCTTCCTCCCAAACAACTTCATTGGTGCAACCTTTTAACAAACCTCTAGTCCACGACATTAGTCGAATATCACTGCGTTCACAAACCAAACTCACAGTTAACCAGCCAGGAGATGTTTACGAGCAGGAAGCTGATAGAGTAGCAGGGCAGGTAATGCAGAGGATGAGCGAACCTGTAAGCAAACAA
>NZ_JAYGHE010000027.1:17924-41749 GCF_034931145.1 Nostoc sp. UHCC 0252
TCTTACTGCTTCGCCTCAAGCAGTTACTGGGATGAAACCCTTAAACAAACCTCTCACCCACGACATTAGTCGAATGTCACTGCGTTCACAAACCAAACTCACAGTTAACCAGCCAGGAGATGTTTACGAGCAGGAAGCTGATAGAGTAGCAGGGCAAGTAATGCAGAGGATGAGCGAAACGGGAAATCGCCAGCCTATCCAACGAGAAACATTGCCAGAGGAAGAAGACCAATTACAAATGAAATCCCTGGCAGATTCCATTACTCCTATAGTACAGCGTAAAGGTGGAGGGGGAATAGCAGCAACATCACAGCTAGAAACTTCTATTCAACAAGCACGTGGAAACGGACAGCCCCTTGCAGATGATATCAAGCAACCAATGGAGCAAGCATTTGGGGCTGATTTTGGCAGCGTCCGGGTTCATACGGATTCTGAATCTAATAGTCTGAATGAATCTATACAAGCTCGTGCGTTCACCACAGGGCAGGATGTATTCTTCCGTCAGGGCGAATACTCACCTGGAAGTGATACAGGCAAGGAATTACTAGCCCATGAGTTGACGCACGTTGTCCAGCAGAATGGCAGTGCAGTACAGCCGAAATCTCTTCATGTAGCACCAAAAGAAAACAAACTCCAAACAAAAGCTATGCCGACAACCTCTGCGGGGTATCGGCTACCTATCCAACTGCGGGAGAACTCCCAAAAACCAAGTGAGGAAGATAACCAAAAAAATTCAGAAGCCGTAGAATCCAAAACTGATACAGAAAACGGCGAACAACAAAATCAAGCGACGACAAAAAAAGATCAAGCTACTGCCACACCTCCAGATAATGGAGGTAATGGGGCAACAGATCCACCCCCGACAAAAAAGGTTGATGCAGCAGTAGAATCTTCTGGAAATCTATCAGCAAATCAGAAACAGGCTGAGGGAAACCAACAAAAACAGCCTGAGTCAAAAGATACTAAAAGTAATACAGAAAAAGCAGATTTACCACAGCAAGCTAAAAGCCAAGCAGCATTACCAGGAGGAGATACAGCACTACCAGGAGCAAATGCAGGTAAGGCGATCGCAACCTTACCAGGAGCAAATACAACTAATGCAGCAGTTGGTAGTAAAGCGATCGCTGGTAATGGAAAAAAAGCTCCCACTTGCCCTGAAGATGACCCAGCATTTCAAGCGGTAGCCGGCACAACAAAAGAGGTCGCCGGACAACAGAAAAAACACCCACCTGCTAATAGCAAAGCCCAAGAAGCCCAAGCAGCAGCCCAACCCCCAGGGAATGAAGTAGACAGCAAGGCGCAAGCCAATCAAGTTGGTGAGATGCAACAAGCCCCAACACCGGGATTTGACGCTGCCGCCTTCAAAGCCAAATTGATGGAGCGCATTGCTGATATGGCTCCCAAGAACTTGCAAGAAGCAGACGACTTTAAAAATAACAACAAACTTGATTCTGTTAAGGGCGATTTGAGTGGCAAGGTCAAAGAAGAACAGAAAACCTCTCAGGGTCAGGTAGAAGAGAAAACTAAAGAAAAACCTGATACCAGTGGCATTGAGGCGAAGCAAGTAACACCACTGCCAGCAAAAGATCCAGGGACACCGCCGGCAGCGATTGGGGCAGATCAAGCCGCACCCAAATCTAAGGGACAAGGTGAAGTTGAAGCACCACTGCAAGAAGACAGTAAAAAACTTGACCAGCAGATGCAAGAGGCGGATGTTACCGAAGAGCAATTGGCAAACTCTAATGAACCGGAGTTTCAAGGGGCACTCGCTGCCAAGAAAGATGCTCAAACCCATGCACAAGAAGCGCCGCCACAATATCGCCAGCAAGAGCAAGGCATACTCGCAACCGCTAAAGCTACGGCAGAAGCTACAGCCCAGCAGCATTTGCAAGCAATGCACGGTATCCGTACCCAAAACCTGGGTCAGGTAACAGAACAGCAAGTAGGAGCCAAGAGCAAAGATGAGCAAGCACGGGCAAAAGTTGCTGGTGATATTAATAAAATTTATGACAGTACGAAAGGCAAAGTTGAAAAAACCCTCGGCGATCTAGACGGACAAGTTATACAAGCCTTTGATAATGGTGCTGCGGAAGCCAAGAAAGCCTTCGAGGATTACGTTGGCAAGCGGATGGACGATTATAAGAGCGATCGCTACAGTGGCTTTTTGGGGCCAGGAAAATGGGTGATTGACAAATTGGCTGGTATGCCCTCAGAGGTTAACGTCTTCTATCAAGAAGGTCGCCAGCTTTACATCAATCAGATGGATGGTGTAATTAACAATGTTGTCGCCATTATTAGTAAAGGACTGACGCAAGCCAAAGCAGAAATAGTCAATGGTAAGCAGGAGATTCAGAATTATGTTAACCAACTGCCGCAAGACTTAAAAGGAGTTGGTCAACAAGCCGCCGCAGACATTGACAGCAAATTTGAAGAATTGCAACAAAGTGTTGACGATAAGCAGGATGATCTAATTGACACTCTAGCGCAGAAATATCAGGAGAACTTGGAAGCTGTTGATGCCCGCATTGAAGAGATGAAGGAGGCAAATAAAGGTTTTATTCAAAAAGCTTTCGACTTCATCGTGGGAGTTATCAAGACGATCATCGAACTGACCAAAATGCTTTTGGAAGTGCTAGCGCGAGTTGCTGGCGTAATTGGGCAAATCCTCAAAAACCCGATTGGTTTCTTGACTAATTTGATTCAGGCGCTGAAGCAAGGCTTCCTCAACTTCATGAATAATATCGGGAAGCACCTCCAGCAAGGATTAATTGGCTGGCTGACTGGCACTATGGCAGAAGCTGGTATTGAAATGCCAGAAAACTTAGACATCAAAGGGATCTTTAGCCTAGCAATGCAGCTTTTAGGCTATACATATCAAGCAATTCGCGGCCAGGCTGTGAAAAGATTGGGTGAAGAAAAGGTCGGCCGCTTGGAACAAACTGTTGATGTATTTCAAGTCTTAGCCAGTGAGGGAGTGGCTGGAATGTGGCAGTTTGTCCAAGACAAGTTGGGCGATCTCAACGCCTTGGTGATCGAACCCATCAAGAACTTTATCATTGAAAAGGTGATTACAGCCGGGATTGAGTGGGTTATCAGCTTGTTAATACCGGGTGCAGGCTTCATTAAAGCTGCTAAGGGGATTTATCAGATTGTCAAATTCTTTATCGAACGCGCCCAGCAGATTGCCGATTTAATTAATGCGATACTGGATGCCATTGGTGCGATCGCTAGTGGTGCGATCGATCAAGCAATCAAAGGTGTTGAAAATGCCCTAGCGAAATCTTTACCAGTCGTCATCAGTTTCCTAGCAAGTCTTTTGGGCTTAGATGGAATTGCCGGCAAGATTCAGGCAATATTCCAAAAACTGCGGAAACCGATGGAAAAAGCAGTTGATTGGGTAATTGATAAAGGTGCAAAGGCGTTTAATAAAGTTGGCAGCAAACTTGGGTTTGGCAAGAATAAGAAAAAAGGCAACAAAGACGAAAAAGTTAAGCAAGATGAGGCGATTTCACCAGATGAACAGAAAAAGCATGAGGCTATAGCCAATCAGATTTATCAGGAACTCAAACCTGATGAACAAAACTCAGAAGGATTCAATGAATACTTTAAATCGAAACAAAAACAAGCCAAGAAGTTGCAAAAAATCTATTCTCGCCAGATCAGAAAAGGGATTAAGCTCACTATTGATTTGAAAAAATCCCTACAAAAAGATCAGCAGACTTCAGAAGTAAAACTTCAGATACTAATCAAGCCTAATACTACGGAGAAAGACTACGAAATTTTCCATAAAGAGGGGGAATTAGAAAATAATATTGATGTTCTGATAGAACAAGCTTTGGATACCTTGACTGGCGAATTTTATCAAGGAAAAAGTAATAAAGACAATAAAGACACTACTGCATTACCCAGAGGAATCCAAAGAACAATTGCTAGTATCCAAGCAGATTATGGAAATGCGACTAGACAAGAAAACAACGATATGACAGTAGGAGGCAATAAGTTTTTTGTAGATCAAGATCGCAATAATTATGTCTATCCTTATCAGGCGGCTGCAAAAGCCAACATTACTAAGAAAGATAACAAGATAACGACTAAAGATGAAGTAAGAGGATATGAATATAGTCGTTTTGGAACGGTAACTGTCGGTAAGTTATCCAATTTATTAAGCAACATTCACGAAAACCAGACTACTAATGTGCAAGACACAGCTATACTGATAGCATCCGTAGCGGCAGAACCCTTTAGATATGGGCCAGCCCATATTACTAATTTAATCGCGCTGAATAATCCTGCTAATATGAACCAAGCTGCTTTTGGCATTATGGCTATGACCACGGGGGGTACTGATCCAACCAGTTCAAAAAATGTTCCAAAAGATCCACAAGGAAAAGGTACAGTACCTCAAAAAGTTAGAGGTCGACAAATTGCTATTGTAAAAAATGACACCAACTTATACTCTAAATTAGAACGTTACTATACCAGGAACTCTTCTAAAAACAATGACAACGAAACCATTAGAGTATTCCAGCATATTATCCGTACACATCTCAACAAGATAAAATAATAAAACTTAAGTTCATTTCAAGATTCGTAATCCTATGCTTTATCCTGTAGTTAGAAGCGATAAGTATGGCTTTATTGATTCAAAAGGCGAATTGATTGTAGAACCTACTTACAACCTTGTAGGACGTTTTACCGAAGATAGATGTATCGTCGAAAAATTTTACGAGATTAATTTAGAATCCGATAGGTTACAAGGATATATCAACTCGCACGGTGAGGAAATTATCCCTTTGATATCTTGTCAATTTTGTACGTCTTTCAGTGAAGGACTTGCTCAGTTTGAGGTTGTAAATGGCAAAGTCGGCTTTATTGATCGATGGGGAAAATTCAAGATTACTCCTCAATTTGAAATAGATTACGATGGAGAAGTTAGCTTGGGATTCAGCGAAGGAGTAGCTGCTGTAGCCTTTGAGGAAGGATGGACTTATATCAATATACAGGGCGAAGAACTTTTTGATGTCCGATTTGAAATAGCCAAGCGATTTCAAGACGGATATGCTGTTGTTAGTTCAGTTGAGCAAGCTTCTCAAACACAAGAACTATTTTTTATTGATAGAACTGGTCAACGCCTAGAAACAATACCCTGTAAAATCGGTATCCAGTGTCAGGGATTTAGAAATGGACTGTGTGAGGTTATACTTCCCCTACTATCCCAAGAACATGAACTTGATCGGATAGGGTTTATCAATACCACTGGAAATCTGGCTTTTGAAGGAAGGTTTGCCCATTCTTCCGGTTTTCATGAAGGTCTGTGCATTGTCAAGAAAACAGGAGGTAAATTCGGGGTCATTAATACACAAGGTGAATGGGTTATCGAACCTTCATACGAGGAGATTGGCTTATTTAATTATGGAATTGCTCCATTTCGGCAAAATCAGCAATGGGGCTTGCTAAACACTTTAGGAGAAGTCATCCTCTCTCCCCAATTTGCATTTATTGATAGCTTTATTGGATATCTTCGACCTTCAGATCCTTTTCACAACCGAGAATTTCTGGAACTTACTACGGCAATCTTAGCAGAACCTAGAAAAAAAAATCAACCTAGCAAACAAGTGTACATTAATCGAACAGGAGAGATGATCAGTTCATTTGATATTTGAAATTTCTGCTAGCTGAAGCTGAGTTATTCATAGTAATACCGACAAGCGAGAAAATCAATCTGAGTATTTCTCACCCAATATACTAGCCGATGCTCTAAATTAATTCGCCGTGACCAAATAAGATATGGTCATTAAATCATGAGCAATATTCACCAACTAAGTTCTGCCATAATAATTCCAGTACTTCTCAAAAGTGCGATCGCTAGCTAGGAGAATATCATGCCGGAAAATTCATCGTTGCAACTTTAATCACATCTTTATATGGCAGATCACACTGAAACTCATCAATTTAACACCGACTTAACCCTACACGACTCCTCCCAAACCCCCGTAACCGTTCGCGCGATCGCCCAAATCGAGGAATCAGCAGTGCGATCGCCAATCTTGTAGGTTAGGTTAATAAAATCCAACCAAATAAAGTTTCCGAACCCAAAAAATCAACTATAATTACCACTGAGTTAACTAAATACGACAAAGATAGGACAACTCTTACCATGAAAATCACTGTATCTATCTTTGAATGAATCCTAACAACCCTGACGATCGCAATCAAATTGAAAAAGCAGATCCCTATGACCAAATATTGTTTGAAGGATACACAGATAAAGAAGTAGCAGAAATCAAAACTCTCATGGAAACGTGGGATAAAGCAACCTATACAACCTTAGCCAATAGCATTGTAGATCATGCTAACAGACACGGTTTTAGAGGTAATTATTTAAAATATTTAAGAAAAGCTAGTAATTTTAATAAAAAAGGTGCGCGAAAGAAGCTCTTACCTAATGGGGCATTTAGATGGAATAAAGGCACTGAATTTATCATAGAAAGAAATGAGAAAATTATATCTTACGGAGAAAATTAAGGATAACTATGCAGAACTTAGATTTAAAAAATAAAGCCGACAACGCCAAAAAGACTAAAGAATATATTGAGCAAATATTAAACCAATTGCTGAGTGATTATCAGAAAACCAAAAAAGAAAGACATCAAATAGCTTTATGGGAGGAGTCACAAGATTTTACTGTCTTAGGTGTCATCGAAGTTTTTACTAGTGATATTCGAGGATACGCCTTTCAAGTTGTCGCTAATGATAGTTTAGAAAATAACCAAGAAGTTGTTGAAAATTTACGAAAATTAAAAATATTTGAAATTCCCTATTTTGCTCAGTGGTACTTCTCCACTGAATCTGATTATCCACAGATAAAACGCTATATTGAAACCCTGAATTATCTACGTTTATTAATTATCGAATATATCGGCGAGCGCTGAGATTTAGTGCGATCGCGCCAATCTAACTGATAATACTGCAATCATTGCAAAACCTAAATGCGTTGCCCTACGTCGGCTCCTTTGGAGCATCGCCTCATAGTGACTTGGTAGTGGGATAATATGTAGAGCGATCGCACTGAAACCCGATTTATTAGCGAAACACATTCCACTAACTCAGGTGAGCAATACTCACCAACGAAGTCTGCCATAATAATTTCGGTACTTCTCAAAAGTGCGATCGCTAGCTAGGAGAATATCATGCCGGAAAATTCATCGTTGCAACTTTAATCACATCTTTGTATGGCAGAACACACTGAAACTCATCAATTTAACACCGACTTAACCCTACACGACTCCTCCCAATCTCCCTTAACCGTTCGTGCCATTACCCTCACCCTCACCACACAAAACAACGAACTCATCGCGTGTTGCCTCACCTTCCAAGTCAACCCACAACTCTACCAACGCATCGATACCGCCGCCTTATTCAATCTCAAACCAGATGCGCGTAACCCCCTATCATCTGGTAAATTCCTCAGCAAACCAGACATTACTATCGAAACCAGCCTGAAACCCAATTTATTACCACTACTAGCAGAACACGCCGTCAACATTGATGAAGCTGCAAAATATATCCTGAATTTAAGCCAAGAACAACCCGATAATCAAATCCTCTTCACCGAAAGTTGGTTGGGTTTATCTGTTAAACAGCAACAAGAATCAGGCGAAATCGGCTATCGTACTCTTTGGTCTTATATTAGTCCAGAAAATCTGGCTCAAATAAGCACTTCTGGAGAAGGAATTACTGAAGGTATTGTCAACTTTTTTAAAGATTGGACTGAGGCGAATCTATCTGTCAAAACTCAAAAATCTGCTACCAAAATGCTAGAAGTAATCGAGAAATTTTTGACAGAACTAGCTGATATTAACCCAGATAATATTACACAAAAAATAGAGGCGAATTTGCCCTCATCTCCTACAGATGGTAGTATTTTTGAAGCAATAATCAATTTCTTTACAGTTGATGATTGGCCTTTCGTGCAACTTCCAGGACAGCCAGCTTTACAAATACCGTTTCAAGGCGAAAATGGCAGATGGAATTGTTACGCTAGAGCCAGAAGTGAACAAAATCAATTCGTTTTTTATTCAATTTGTCCAGTCAACGCACCAGAAAATAAGCGGCTGGCTGTAGCAGAGTTTTTAACTAGAGCTAATTGTGGTATGATGATAGGCAACTTTGAGCTAGATTTTACCGACGGGGAAATTAGTTATAAAACCAGCATTGATGTAGAAGGCGACAGACTCAGTTTTGCACTCATTCAACGGGTGGTTTACGCCAATGTGACGATGATGGATGAATACCTGCCAGGGATTTTGTCTGTAATCTATGGTAATCTCTCGGCAGAAGAGGCGATCGCTCAAGTTGAAAGGTAAGCTAATTATTCGTAGTGATACCGACAAGCGAGAAAATCAATCTGAGTGTTTCCCACCCGATAAACAAGCCGATGTTCTAAATCAATTCGCCGCAACCAAATATCTGCATCCATATATTTTAATGGTTCTGGTTTACCAATACCCTCAAACGGGTCTTGCATTACAGCCGTAACCAAATCTAATATTTTCGATGCTTTCTGAGAATCCTGCTTAAACCACCAAGCTAAATCTTCTTTAAAGTGAGAACTAAAACCAGAACTACGATTAACAATAACTGGTTTAATTTCAATAGGTTCAGCTTTCTTTTTCTTCTTGCTCAATCCCCAACTCCTGCTGAAGTTCTGCTAGCGTTTGAGATTGGATTTTTCCTGTTTTTGACTCTTCTATTGCATCCAATAAACGACGCGCATTAGCAGGCGATCGCAAAAGATAAACTGTCTCCAGCAAACTTACCAAATCTGATTCAGCAATCAAGGCTACATTTTCACCATCACGACGGTTGATCATGTACACCTGATGATTTTCTACCACCAGGTCTAATAACTTAAAAAAGTCATTTCTCGCATCGGTTGGGGATGTGATTTTGTAAGGCAACATTACTTAATGTACATAAAGTTGTACATAAATTATAAACTATGCGGTTCGTTCTTCCATTACTGTTATCTAAATCTTGATAAACAAGCGATGTCTAACGACAAGCCGCTACCCGTCTACACCCACGTTGAAAGGTAAGCTAATCATTCAGCATTAGAGATTTTTAGTACACTTGTATGAAGTAAGCCAGATTAAGGTTCAACTAAAACAGGCGTACCAAGTTTGACCATTTCATACAGTTTACGAACATCCTCGTTATACATCCGAACGCAACCATGAGAAGCTGCTTTACCGACAGATGTTTTATCTGGAGTACCATGAAATCCGATGTATTCTCTGCCAACATTCCAAAAGGCAATCCAGCGTTCTCCCAAGGGATTATTTGCACCTGGAAGAACTAATTTTCCAGTTTGAGGATGTGTCCAATCTGGGTTTTTCAACATCTCAATAACTTTGAACTTTCCTATTGGCGTTTCCCATCCTGGTTTACCAACCGCGACTGGGTAGCTAGCTTGTAAACTGTCTCCTTTGTATACATACAGCTTCCGCATACTTCGTTTAAGTACTAGATGGATGTGTTGTTTAGAAGCTGCGGAAACAGTTGGCTTGACTATAGGAGATGCTACTTTCTCAATTGTTTTTTGGGAATCTGCACGTTTCTCAATACTCACCCTAGCAGTATGCTGTGATTGCAGCCAGAACAACAGCGCAATTGCACCCAAACCAATACTTAAACCAGTACAAAGTTCCAGGTTCTTTTTGATTATCTTGTTTTGCATAAACTATTCAGCTTGGAGCAAAGCTAGCTATTTAAGTTAAAATAATTACTTTTTTAATCAACTTTAAGAAATTAAACCAATTTCAAAAAAGAATGCGGCATATAAATACTCCTCAACCCATGTTATTTATGGCTTTCTGAATGAGCGTTTGAGTGACTTGGTATTATCTGATTTATCTAAGGGCATACATTGTACAATTCCAAATCTGAGAGGATGTTTGAAAAGTAGTTTTGTCGGTATCAAAAGTTTTAGAACCCTCTACCCTCTAAATCCCCCGATAAATTGGGGAAATTTGATTCCGGTTTCCTCCTTTTTAAGGAGTTGAAGGTCTAAAAGTACCTAAAGTCACGGCGAAACACTTTTCAAACAACCTCTGAGGCAATACCTAAATCCTTAATCAGGCTACCTGACTTCATTACTACCTTAAAACATTCTTTCCCTCAACAAGCCAAAATTAAAGAATCAGCAAGCTTAATTCCTAAATTCTAATTTTTGGCTTTCCATTTTGCCCTTTATAAATCTATAGTTTTACCATAGTCGTATTGGGAAATTGGGAGAGACTGAAGGTGCTTTTTGAACTGGTGTAGCCGGTTGTTTTATTCTCCTTCTTGAAGGAGTTTGTCTTTGTGGTGTGTCCGTTACTAGTCTAACTCGTGGTCTAGATTCTGGTTTACTAATGGCTGTTGAACGCCTCGATGATCTTCTAGGTTCTTCTCTACTAATGGCTGTTGAACGTCTTGATGACCTTCTAGATTCTGCTCTACTAATGACTGTTCGGCGTGATGAAGAGCGTCTGCTTCCTGGCTGTATTGCAGGCCCCGCAGCAGGTAATCCATCAACAATAATATTATTATTACTATTATTATTGTTTGATGCTATTGCCGGCCCTGCAACAGGAAGTGCTTCTTGGGCTAGTAATCGTTGCGCTGGAAAACAACTCAAACTTGTGAAAACAATTAAAGCAGTAGCAGAAAGTCTAATTTTCATGTTCTTTAATAACCTTTGCTTTATGAACTTTTCAGATACACATCACTGGAATGCCAAACTCAATTAATCAGCTTTATGTGCAGATTATCGATAATTGCGATTGAACTCTTTACAGGACAAATTATCGCTTCCTTCTAATTTATCTTCACGCCAGAGTCCATCTTTCTCAGTTTTATCTGTAAATATATATACTCCTTCTCCTTGACATTTATTCTTAGCAAAGTTTCCTCTATATTCGTTTCCATTTCTCAATTTTAAATATCCCAACCCTTGTAACTCATCATTTTTAAACTGCCCTAAATAATAGTTAATGTTACTTTCTACCGGATATGATAATCTCCCACAACCACTACGTTTATTATTTTTAAAGTCTCCATAATATTGAAATTCATTCTGCTTAAAAGCCATCAACCCTCTACCGTTGGCTTCTTTCGTTTTTGGATTGATCTCCCCATAATATCTATAGACATTAGTTTCCCAGGTTGGTTTGCCTGTCGCTGGGGGGGGCGAGGATAGCTGTTGATCTTTATCGCAAGTTAGTTGAGAGAATTTTGAAGAAGTTGGTATCGTATCTGGTGTTGTTGTGGGAATTGGTACAGCAGTTGGCGTAGAGGATGGCTCTGTTGGGGAAGCTGGTACAGTGTTTGGTTCAGGAGATGGTGGCGATGCTTCTTGCCCTAGTATTTGCTGTATTGGAAGAACACCTAAACTTGTAGAAACAAGTAAACAAGAAGTACAAAGTATAAATTTTATCTTCATAAAGCACCTTTCTTTTGTAATGTATACAACCTAAAGTTAATTCATAAATACTAATTATCTGGGAAATCGTACTTAATTAATACTTATAAATAACGGTATCAAGCCCATAATTAAAACATCATATTTACGAAGTACAAAATATATTAAGTACGTCCACTATGGAGATTTAGTATAAATATTTAATTTATCAAAAAATTGCTAATGAAGTAAGTATAAACCATTAGATGTATTTAATTAGCATAAATTAGAGTAAGCTTAATTATTTCTTCATATTTGAGGATATTTTGCCATTTTTGTGGAAAATGAATAGTAAAGTGCCAGTTTAATAAACTGCGTAATCAAAAATAGCTGAAGTCACGAAAGCCATTTTCAAGTCTTTTAATTAACTTAAGTTTATTATTAATACCTTCTACAGCAGCACTGGTAACTTTTCCGTAAAAATAACCAAACCATCTAACCATTGCACCTAAATTAAGTGGGAGCAACCTAATTTACAAACGGGAGCATTTCACCTTTGCAAATATACCAGGCGATTAGAAATCGCGGCTACACAAACGAAGTCCGCCTACGCGGACTCGAAGAATTTAAAACCAACGGAGGTGGGTTTTGTTTGTATAGCTGCGTTCGCGTAGCGTGCCGGAGGCTCTATTCCATTCGCCAGGGCAGGCGTTTTTACAAAAGTGAGATGCTCACTTTACAAACTACCTCCGCTCTCCACAATATCAATTATTATATGTACTTCCAATCTGAACAATTAAGCAATATCCATCACAGAGCGATCGCAGAACCTTGCGTTTTACTAAATTTACTATCTTTGAAAGCAATTCGGTATAAGGAATTTAAATCCGCCATTAACGCATAAAAGTCCAGTTGCTGGTGAGACTGTTACCTAAGTAAATAAGCTGAAAACTGTTAAAAAGGTTTAGGGCTGAGAAAGCTGATAGTTGGCATACTAGATGCTGAAGACCCCTTACATGAAAAATTATCGCTTCCTTCTAACTTATCTTCACGCCAGATTCCATCTCGCTCAGTTTTATCTGCATATATATATACTCCTTCTCCTTGACATTTATTCTTAGCAAATTTACCTCTATATTCGTTTCCATTTCTCAATTTTAAATATCCCAACCCTTGAGGTTCATCATTTTCAAACTGGCCTAAATAATAGTCAATATTACTTTTTGCCGGATATGATAATCTCCCACAACCACTACGTTTATTTTTTTTAAAGTCTCCATAGTATTGAAAATTATTTTGTTTAAAAGCCATCAACCCTCTACCGTTGGCTTCTTTCGTTTTTTGATTGATCTGCCCGTAATATTTATAGACATCAGTTTCCCAGGTTGGTTTGCCTGTCGCTGGGGGGGGCGAGGATAGCTGTTGATCGCTATCGCAAGGTAGCTGAGAGAATTTTTTGATTGTAGAAGGCGGTTTCGGAGTAACTATTGGTGGTTGTGGAGTAACTGCTTGTGGATTTGGAGGGGTTGGTGATTTAGCAAAATATCTAGATACCACATACAAAGACATGATAGATCCAAGTAAAACTGCTCCGCCTGTTGCGATAACTTTCCGATTAGATAGCGATCGCCAGCGATCTGACTTTGGTGTTGGTGGTGATTGAGTAAGTGCTTGCAACGCTTCTGCTGCTGTTTGGTAACGCTGGCTAAAGTGAGAGCGCACCATATTTGTTAACACCTCGGCAAATCTGTCGCTGACATTCGTCTGATCCCGCCAAATTATTTCACCTGTTACGGGATCTTCGGGTAAATTTTGAGGCGGTATGCCTGTCAGTGCTTGAATTCCTAGCATACCTACTGCATACACATCGCTAGATAGTTTCGGCTTGCCATTAGCTTGTTCATTTGGCATATAGCCATTGGTGCCAATCAGGATGCTTGATGTGACTTGACCTTGAGTATTCGTCTCTAAGCATTTAATTTCTTTCACTGCTCCAAAATCAATCAGCACAATCTTTCCATCTTGACGACGACGCATGATATTGTGTGGCTTAATATCACGATGAATGATACTTTGTTGATGGATAACTACTAAAACTTCTAAAACATCCCTGAGCAGTTTTTTTACTTCTGCTTCGCCCCAAGGCTGACCTGCTATTATTTCTTTGCTTAAGTCATGCCCATCAATAAATTCTTGTACTAGGTAAAATTCGCCGTTTTCTTCAAAATGGGCGAATAGTTCGGGAACTTGGTTGTGAATCTTGTCTAAGCGATATAAAATTTCAGCTTCCCGGTTAAATAAACCTTTAGCAATCTTCAGAAGTACTTCATTCTGGTTTTGTGGCTTCAGGTGTTTGACAACACATTTAGGCTTGGGAGTTGTAGGTATATCCAAATCTTCTGCCAAATATGTCTCGCCAAATCCACCGCTTCCCAAGGGATGAATAATTTTATAACGACTGCGGAGTACTGTGCCAAGAGGATGCATTAGATTTATACAACATTAAATAAGGTATATAGAATTTAATTTATTTTATGGCAGTTTTAACTCAATAAAATACAACAGCCAATTCAGCCCTTTACTCTCAGATTTCTAAGACCTTAAAGGTGGATAGCATATCCTAAAAGCGCTTTTTAGCAGTATAAAATGGACGACCAATATAGTATACTTGAATTTTAATATACGACAATATTGGCAAATTTTGTTTAAAAAATCTATTATGGTAATCTTTCGCCAGAAGAGGCGATTTCTAATAACAAGCCGCTACCCGTCTGTGCCGAAATTTCATGTGGTAGTGGATCAATCAACTACCCCATGAAATTTGACCGTTTTTAGCAACCCTAGTGCATTAACCAAATTTTTGGTTACACAACATATACTGTGAAATTGACTAGATTATCCTGACCAAAGCGCAGTACATCACCATTAAGCAGGCGATATTGCATACCCGGAGTTAGAGGATTGTTGTTTAAATAAATACCATTGGTACTCATATCAACAATCATGTATGCATTTTGCGACCAGTCCCAATCGACTCGCGCATGACGACGAGAGACTATTCCTTCACTGGGGATGCCGGTCAAGTCAATTTCTGGCGGCGCTATTCCTGGACTTTGACTGCGGCGACCAATATAGCCTCCTTCCCCAACCAGGTGAAATTCTCTGCCGGTGGTATGAATCAGCTTTAAGGCTGGCGCTCTTTGAGGCGGAGGGACATAAGCAGGCGGTGTTGGTTGATAAGCAACTCGTGGCTGATAGACTGTTGAATAATCAACGGGGGCTTGTTGGGGAGGTTGGTAGTTAGGTTGCTCAGGCGGACGTTGATACTGAACAGGTGGTGGCTGACTAGGTTGTTGTTGAATAGGCGGTGGTTGACTAGGCGGTTGTGGTGTGGGGGCAACTACATTACCCACAGGAGTGGAACACCAGGGACAAACCTTAGCATTGTTAGGTAGGGCGCGGTTAAAATATTCGCAACTGGGGTTAGGGCACCGATTTGCAGGCATAGGAATTTATATCATCAGGCATAGGTTGTAAAGCTACAAGACCGACTTTACTAAGTAAACACTGACCCTGACGAGTGGTTAGCATCTGAGCAAATGTAGAACCACCAGACAGGCGACTGGTGTCTTTAGGGTACACTACAAAAACAGGGTATCCCAACGGGTAGCTTTGGAAAGTTGTGACATCAACATAATAATCATCATGTTGACACAAGTCATCTGAGGGATTAATTGAGCGGCGATCGCGTCGTTGAAACAGAGGTTGAATTGCTGACTTTTTGCCATCTGCGATCGCTAGCGGATAGCCAGTACACTGTTTCCAAGTTTTACTGATAATACCAAAGCTGATAATACCAGTGGTTCGCCCCTCTAAAGTCTCGCTGCGAATCTGATTTTGAGTTTTTGTTGTATCAAGTTTAGTAACATTTGCTGCAAAGAAAGCTTCGTCTTGAGGGACATTTTTGAGAACTATTTCTTGAAATTTACTGATTGCTTCTGGTTCAGTTGGGGCAAAAGGTTTCACAGGCAAATTTGGAAGTTTGGGACTAATTTGTTGCCAATTGGTAATTTTACCTGTGTAAATTTGACGCAATTGCTCAAGGTTTATTTGCCCGCCAAGAGCATTAGCAAGATTTGAGTCTCTCTTATTAAACGCTACAAAAACAATTAATCCATCATAGGCGACTGGTTTTTTAGCAAGTTTATCTGTGATATTGTCTCCCAAACTAGTAATTGCAAAATCTTTTTTGTTTATTTGGACTTCTTCAATACTTTTAATCGGATTATTTACATTTAATGACAAAACAGATTCATAGTTAAATGTCGCTGTTGCATCTAACTTTGGTCTAGTCAATATCTCTCCTAAGCGACTGTTGTCTATTGGTTGCGTTAAAATATAGCTCCACGTACTATCCTTTTCTCCTGTGTAGGTAAATTGTCCAGAAGGAACGTTAGATACTTCTGAGAAATTACGCACAAGTTTAGACCATAATATATATTGATTAGGACTAACTGTTTTCCTGCCCAGAAACCAATACAAAATTCCTCCGCCGAGTAGTAATAAAGCCAAGATTCCTATCAGGATTAAAGGCATTGGCAAACGCTTGTCAATTACTTGAGAAGTTGTAGAACGCACCGAACTTTTGCCATCATCTTCTTTGGGAAGTTGCAGCAGTGCTTGACGAGCCATTTCAGCATTCTCGAAGGGAGTTTCTAGCCCGATTAGCCGATAAATAAACTGCTTTAAATGGCGATCGCTATCTGGCCATTGTTGATTATCTCTAGGATCAAGAGGCTGATTAGATGAAAAATTAGTTGTCCGTCCTACCCATAAATAAAATGCTAGCAATCCTAACGATTCTAAATCTTGCTCAGGTCTAGCGGGCGCAGGTTGAGGAATAATAGGTGGAATAAATAAGTTTTCCCAAGTAGCTAAATCACAAAAATATATAGAGAACTTTTGATTATTTTCTATTTTAATTAAAGTACTATCTAAACTAATGTTACCGTGAGTTACACCCAACTGTGTTTGATTAGAAGGAAAACGCAGCTTTTGGGTGTGGAGAAACTGGAGAGTTTGTAAACTTTGATTTAGTACTTCACGCACATCAGGAGATGTCATTGCACCCTTTTCAATGAGATATTTCCCTAAAGTTTGGGATGACTCTATGCCTTGAGTGATAAGATAACAGCGTTCTCCTTTCTCATCTGCGATCGCTTCTTTAGTTTCTATAAGACGGAAGTTTTGAATTCGACTATCGGCTAAACTTACCCCGCCTACTCGTTTGAAAGTCTCTTTGCGCTTCAGAGTCTCACTTTCATTAAAAGAACGATTGGGTAGCAGGTATTCTTTGATGATGACAGGTTGTTTGTCCTTAAGTTGGATACCTGAATACAAGCGGCCTAAACCCCGCACACCGATAAAACTAGTTATTTTATAAGTTCCCTGACTTCCTTTAATCTCAGCCTCCTGTGGTAAAGTTGCCGGAAAACCACATTCCAGGCAAAACTTAGCCCCCTTAATTTGCTGTGCCGTTTGAAAAGGGCGATCGCAACTTAAGGGAGAATTGTACGAACAGGGGTATTCTTGATAAAAAGATTCAAATGAAGGCATATAACCAATTCAAAATTCAAAACTTGTACTGAGCCTGTGGAAGTATTCAAAATTTAAAGAGTTATCAAGCGTGAACTAATCCTAACTTGAGGGCAGCCACAATAGCTTGAGTCCGACTAGTAACCTTCAATTTTTCAAAAATACTGGTGAGATGCGCCTTAACAGTCGCAACTGTTACATATAAATGTTTAGCGATTTCTTCATTAGAAGCACCTTGAGTTAACCAGTATAAAACTTCTTGCTCTCTTTCGGTTAAATGCACTTCATGACATGCCTTCAGGCAAGAGTCTGAATAAGCCTGAAAAAACCGGAAAAATCGACTAGCAACTTCTGAAGGTAGATAAATTTCCGATCTTGTAACAGTCTCAATCGCCTCACACAATTGCGTTGCTACACGATTTTTAAACACATAACCTGCGGCTCCCGCCTGCATTGCTCTAAAAATCCAATCGTCTTCTTGATGAGCCGACAACACTAAAACCTTCCCAGTGTAAGCAGTTTCCTTAAGACGTGCCAGAACTGTAATTCCATCACATCCCTTCAATTGCATATCCAGCAAAATTAAATCTGGAGACTTCTGGGCTGTAAACTTTAAAACCTGCTCCACAGAATCTGCATCACCCACAACTTCTACAGGTAATGCAGAATTAATACTATAAAAACTGAGAAGAGTACGTAATCCTTGGCGGAACCGTTCTTCATCATCTACCAATAAAACCGAAAGTTTCTTATTATCATTATTCATTTTTTTATTACGAATTAAGAATTACAAATTACGAATTAATTCCCCCTCCTTTTCCGAGGTAAAATTACAGAAAACTGCGCTCCACTTTCTGATAAGGCTTGTGCCCAAATACTGCCTTGATGATCCAAAACGATTTTTTTAGCAATAGTTAAGCCTAGTCCTGTGCCTCCTTTACGCCGAGAATAAAATGGGGTAAATACTTTTTGTAAATCCTCTTGAGATAATCCTGCCCCTTGATCTGAAATTTTGATTAAAACTTCATCTTGAAAAATTTGCCAGCTACAGGTAATAGTTCCTGAGTTAGGACTGAAATGGACAGCATTACTGAGGATATTATCAAATACCTGTTTCATTTGTAATTTGTCTATATTCAGTACCGTTGATGTCTCAGGCATTAATATTTTAACTTTTTTCTTATTAATTAAAGGCTGTAAATTTGTGATACTTTCTACAAACAAACTTCTTAAATCTTGAGGTTTTACCCTTAATTTTGCTCCTTGTCCACAATCAATAAGCTCATTTAAATTAGTATCTAAATCTTGTATGCTTTCCTTGATGATTGTTGCTTGCCCTTGCCAAGGATTATCCTCCAACCCTAAGCATAAGTTATAAGCATACAATCCTATAAGCCCCAGAGAGTTACGCAATTGATGACCTATCCGATGCAAGATATCTTCTAAAAGTTGAATTTCAGTTTTTTGTCTTCCATAGTCTAAGTAAATATCTACATACTTACTCAGGAGCATAGCAGAGCGTTTTACATATAATTGCAAACTCTCTGAAAGAGGTTTATGAGTAATGATTTGAATGTATTCAGGTTTTTGATTTCTATAGGCAATAGGGCAAATGTAAGAAATAGATGAAAAATCCTTAAGTTTAAATTCATGCAAAGTCAAAGCAGGCGGAAAATCTGTCAGCCATACTTCTGAGCGCAAATAAGCTAAAGTTTGTGGAGAAAAAGGAGCTTGGTCTTGACCATAATTGATAACTTCCTGATGATTTTTCAGCAAGCAATCATGATAGACAATCCGAGCGAAAAAAATTGGATATTGACTAGTTAACTGCTGAGACTCTAGCTGACAAAAGCTCTGAATATTTGAGGAATTCAAATAATTCGAGCTATTTTCTAGTTTTTGTACAGAAAAACCTAGCGTCATAGCTTCACTCGCTTTTTGCAACTAAATATTTTACTCTTCTACTGATCAGTATAAAATTATGCCGCCTCAGTAATGTTTATTTTTTTGTTAAGTTATCTTCTTGGATGCTTAATACAAATAATTATTAAGTTTATATTCATAAGTGCTTCTCATCTATCTAAGTATATATAGGTACGTAGTTTTTTTATTTGTCACACTGCGATAAATCTTGTGAGGATAGGCGTATCGCCCGTTCCACAATAAAAATGTAGTGTGTCTAATTGCCCCAAACTAATCTACAAACTGAAATTGCTGCTTTTCGGATTTTTGAAAATCTAATATCTTCCAGCCCTCCATCATTTAGAGAATGGGGAAGAAGCAAGGGGGCAGGGAGCAGGGAGCAGGGGGCAGGGGGAAAGAATTAATAACCAGTACCCAATGACAAATGACCAATTGAAAAAATATCGACAAAAGTCTAATTACCTTTAGAAGCCTGATACATATACTGTATATGCATCTGGATTAGCTACCAGCAGAACACCTTCATGCTTATCTTCGTTCTTCAAACTTTAGCCGATATTCTAGCTGGAGGAACCTCACTTACCAGTACAGAGCAAATTGATTTTAGCCATCCTGGTAATCGAAGGGAAGAGGGAGCAGGGCCGACTCTCAATTTATACATTTTTGATATACGTGAGAGTAAGCAGGTACAACATTCTGGTAGGCAAGTTGAACGCAAGCTAACACGCGCTCTACAACCTGCCACAGTAAATTGGGCACCCGCTTGGTTTGATGTTTCTCTGCTATTAACAGCCTGGGATAGAACAGCTTTAGGTGAGCATCACTTTATCAGTGAGGCATTGACTGTGCTGTTACGTCATCGCACTTTGGAAGAGGAGTTTTTGGTTCCTGAATTACGGGGCTATGGTAATTTGAACATGACAGTTGCCCTAGAGCCGCCAATTGAGATTGGTTCTTTATGGAGCGCTCTCAATGTGCCATTACGTTCGGCCTTATATTTGACAGTTACAATCCCCTTCGAGCCACAACCTACTCCAGTGCCTTTGGTTTGGGAGCGGATTTTCAATTTGCGAAATCAATTGTCTCGTGATAGCGACAGTCTAGTATTAACCAGGCGAGTTGCGATCGCGGGTATTGTCAAAAGTGCGGTGACAAATCTGCCGTTGGTAGCGACAGAAGTAGCTGTGAGGGGAACTGAAAAATCCATATTAACCACTAAAGAAGGGCTGTTCTTTTTTGAAGACCTTCATTTAGGTAATTATGTTTTGACTCTGAATCATCCTGGCTATTTACCCCAAAACGTCAATGCATTGGTAGATAACCAAAGTCATACTTTCAAAGAAATATTTCTAACTCCTGAATAATTAACTTTTTACTGACTTGGAGAAACTTTCATGGCTAGACTTGATTACTTTGCTCCTGGTGTCTATATCGAAGAAATTGACCGGGGTAGCCGACCAATTGAAGGTGTTAGCACGGCAGTGGCCGGATTTGTAGGCTTTACAGAAGACGTTCGTGGTGGGGCTGAGTTATACAAGCCCATGCTAGTAACCACTTGGACGCAATATTTAAACTATTTTGCTCGTCCCAACTCTGACGGCTTCACCGACTTCAACGCCTATTTACCATTTTCCGTCTACGGCTACTTTATGAATGGTGGCGGTCGTTGTTGGGTAACAAGCATCGGCACTCAGTTACCAGGCGCACCCAGACCTGCAACTCCAGAACCGGCTACCCTCAGAATCAACTCTAGAGGTAATCGTCCAGCTCTCCGCTTTACTTTGCGCCCTGAGCAAGCAGCAGGCGGATTAGTAAATCTCGTCATTATTGATGGTTCGCCCCGCGCCCTACCAGAAGGTACTGAAGGTGAAGCGCCTCCAAATACGGGTGAATATTTTACCATCCAAATCCGTCGGGGAGATGAGCTTCTAGAGCAATACGAAAACTTGAGCATGAACCGCGACCCTAATGCTCAAGTCGCAACTTATGCGGTGGCGGCATTGAGAAATTCGATGTATGTCAGTGTAGAAGACATAACTCAAAGTGGACAGCCTTTAGCTCGTCGTCCCGTTAATGGTCAATATGAACTAGCGCCGCCCATTGTCGCCGCCCCACCCGACAGATTTTCACAAAATTTAGAAGGGGTTCGAGACGATCGCACCGGGGTACGCGGTATCTTTGAAGTTGACGAAATCACGATGCTGGCCTGTCCTGATGTGATGCGGGCTTATCAAGAACAGGTACTTAATTTAGATCAAGTTCATGGCATCATCGAACTGATGATTAGTATGTGTGAGGGTTCTGCCAGTGGCGATATTCCCAACCCGCCTAACCGTATGGTTGTACTGGATGCGCCACCGGATGCCGTCAAACCCCAGCAAGTAGTGGAGTGGTTGAATAGATTTAACCGCCGTTCCATGTTTGCGGCCCTTTATTATCCTTGGATCAAAGTACCTAATCCACGCGATCGCGGTAATCCAATTTTAGTACCTCCTTGTGGCCATGTGATGGGTGTTTGGGCCCGCACCGACGAAACCAGAGGAGTTTACAAAGCCCCTGCAAATGAAGTTCCTAGAGGCGTAATTGGTTTAGGCTATGACACCAACTTCCGCGAACAAGAACTATTAAACCCCTTGGGAATAAATTGCATTCGCAATTTCCCAAATCGAGGTATCCGCATTTGGGGCGCACGCACTTTAGTTGAGCCAGATAAAACAGAATGGCGTTACATCAGTGTGCGTAGATTAATTAGCTATATCGAAAAATCCCTAGAATTGGGAACTCAATGGGTAGTTTTTGAACCGAACGACCAAGATTTATGGGCACGTGTCACCCGCACTGTGAGCAACTTCTTAGAGCGTATCTGGCGTGAAGGTGCTTTATTTGGGGCATCTCCAGCACAAGCATTCTATGTCAAGTGTGACGAAGAATTGAACCCACCAGAAACCAGAATTTTAGGACGTTTATATATTGAAGTCGGTGTTTGCCCAGTCAGACCGGCTGAATTTGTTGTTTTCCGCATCAGCCAATGGAATGGCATTGAAGATAGCGAATAGGGTACTGGGGATTGGGAATTGGAAATTGGGAACTTGTACTGAGCGACTTGTGCCGAGCGAAGCCGAGGTAAGCCGAAGTATTGGAAATTAGGAATTGGGAATTGGAAATTGGGGAAAAACTTGTTTCAAGTTCTCACCCCCTGTCCCCTTGCTCCCTGCTCCCTGCTCCCTGCCCCCTGCCCCCTGCCCCCTTGCTTCTTCCCCATCCCCCATTCCCAAATTAACTACACACAAAGGAGTCTAAAAGTATGGCAGGCGAATTTTTAACCTCTTGTAAATTTTACTTTGAGGCTGATGGAATTACTGATAAATTTATCAAAGAAATTAGTGGCTTAGGCGTTGAAAACACTCCAGCGCAAGAAGTCCACGGTTCATCTAAGGGCGCTAAACTAATGCGTCAAGCAACACCAACTGTTGTTAAATTTACCAATATCACGGTCAAAGTCATCGCCACCGATGATATAGACCTTTATAAATGGTATCAAGACTGTAACGAAGACATGGGAGACCCTCGGAAGTGGGCACAAAATCGTAAGACTGGTTCAGTGGTTGCTTATGACCAACAAGGCTCTGAAAAAGCACGCTGGAACATTGTCAATTGCTATCCCTGTAAATACACCGGGCCTACCTTAACAGCTTCTGGTGGTGATATGGCGAATGAAACAGTTGAATTGGTTCACGAAGGAATTAAACGAATCAAATAATCGTAATTACGTAAAGCCTGCGGCATAGCTTTGCTTAGAGCGTTCCGCAAGCTTAATTACGAATTACGAACTACGAATTACGAATTATTTAACAGTGGTACAATCCGCAAACCGAATTCCAGAAGTTCTAACAGCCCATCGGTTCTATTTAGAACTGACACTAGAAGGGCAAAACGATGCCAATTGCTTTTTTTTGGAGTGTCAAGGCTTCAAAAGAACACAAGAGGTAATTGAAATTTCTGAAGTTACTTCTCAAACCTGGGGTACAAAAGGGCAGTCAAAAGGTCAGGTGGTAAGAACTAAACTTCCTAGCAATCCCAAGAGTGGTAATCTCACTTTACGTAGAGGTACTACTAAATCTATGGATTTTTGGAAGTGGTTTGAAAAAGTCGAAAAAGGTAATTGGGCACAGCAACGTAGACTTGTTGCTTTGTCTATTTATAATCAGGCAAATGAAGAAGTAGCTAGATTTGAATTAGCCGGTGCTTGGCCCGCAAGTTACAAAATTGCTGATGTCAACGCCCGCAGCCATGACATCGAAATTGAGGAAGTGGAGGTTGCTTTTGAGGAATTTAAGCGCGTGAAGTAATTAGGAGGAGTATGTTTCCTACAGAGTTTGAATTTACATTGCCAAAGGGGTATCTAGACTCTGAAGGCAACCTCCACCGCAAAGGTGTAATGCGGTTATCAACGGCGATAGACGAGATTGCACCCTTGCGTGACCCGCGTGTTAAAGCTAATCCCGTTTATGCCACTATTATTATCTTGTCACGAGTGATTACCCACTTGGGTGCTTTATCAGAAGTGACTCCTGCAATAGTGGAAAACTTTTTTGCCCAAGATTTAAATTACCTCCAGGATTTTTATCGCCGAATTAATGGCTTGGAAGGTGAAACTTCCATACCGGAAGATACGGTAAATTCTCCCGAAACGCTTATTCATAATTGAGTTGGGAATGGGGAATGGGGAATGGGGAATGGGAGTGGGGCGCAGGAGAGCAGACAGCAAAGACTCATTAACGGAGTTCAAAGCTTCATTAATGGAGTTCAAAGACTCATTAATGGAGCTAAAAGACTCATTAATGGAGCTAAAAGACTCATTAAT
>NZ_JAYGHE010000027.1:41885-54489 GCF_034931145.1 Nostoc sp. UHCC 0252
TTAATGGAGTTCAAAGCCTCATTAATGGAGCTAAAAGACTCATTAATGGAGTTCAAAGACTCATCCCAATTCCCAATTCCCAATTCCCAATCCCCAATCCCCAATCCCCAATTCCCAATTCCCAAAATGACTTATGCCTCGTAAAAAGGATACTCTCTGCACAGAATTTGCCTTCACTCTTCCTAGAGGATTGAGTGATAGTGAACACCGAATACATCGTCATGGGGTGATGCGTTTAGCCACCGCCAAAGATGAAATTTTGGTGCAACAAGAGCGTAGAGTTCAGGAAAATCCAGCTTACGGCGTTTTGGTGATGCTTGCACGGGTCATAACTCGCTTGGGTAGTCTCAATTCTGTTAGTCCTGATTTACTTGAAGAACTACTTTTACATGACATTGCCTATCTCCGAGAATTTTATAATCGCATCAATCAGCAAGGTAATGTACATATTCCTACACAATGTCCCCACTGTAATACTCAATTTTCTGTGGAGCTTGAACTAGCGGGGGAGTCGTGAGCTACCCCTCCGATACTTTATATGAGGAGGTAGCTTTTATTGCTTATCATTTCCACTGGTCACAAGATGATATTTTAAATTTAGAACATACTACCCGTCAGAGGTGGGTAGTAGAAATCAATAAAATTAACCAAAAATTAATATGAAAGTAAAAGTTAGTTACTCACCAACTCTAAGTGAAGTCAATGAAGTTGACCTTACCACAGAAACTACAACGAGGGGAGAATGGTTAATAGGTCGTTCTCCTGATTCTGATTTAGTTTTAGACAGCCCTGATATTAGTCGGGTACATGCTAAGTTTTTTGTTAAAGCTGGAAATTACTACTTCTCTGACCTTGGCAGTAGAAACGGCTCAATATTTAATGGGAAACAAGCCGAAAAAGATCGATTATATTCTTTGAGCGATGGAGATATTATCAGAATTGCAGATTATGTTCTGATCTTGGAAGCAGTTGCTCCTGCTTATGAGCAACCAGAAACAGTCTTTAGAATTATAGACCCTTCACTGTTTTCTCGGCCGCGATCGCCTGAAAATGTCAGCGCTAACGTTGCAAATCCAGTTCCCGAAGTCGTTAGCGAAGTTCCAGCGTCTATTAGTCCCGAAGTAGAAGTACCTTCACCAGAAGTCAGCGAAATCTCCGAAGTTGTTGCTACTCAACCTGATGATGTCATCCCGGTTGTTGAGGTAATCCCCCCTGAGAACATCATTCAGTCACCAGAAGCCGTTAGCGAAGTTCCACACAATGTTCATGATGAAATTGGAGATTTGCAAGCGTTAGCTGCACCAGAAGTTAGCGAAGATAGTGAGGAACTTTCTTTTACTGTAGCTGAGGATGCGATCGCAGCACCTGAAAATATTATTGAAACTCCTGAAGAAAGTATAGTCCCAGAAGCCGCCCATGACGATGTTGCAGACTTTGAAGCAGCACTGGACACAGAATCTACTTTTGTACAACGGCGTGATACAAGTCCCATTCCCGAAGCTACGTCCAATGAAGATGCAGAATTGGAGGCAGCACTAGAAGCAGAAGTCACCTTCGTACAACCGCGCGACATTTTCCACCATCCTGCACAGAGTACCATTCCCGAAGCTACGTCCAATGAAGATGCAGAATTAGAGGCAGCACTAGAAGCAGAAGTCACCTTCGTACAGCCGCGTGACATTTTCGGCGAAGTATCTGATGAGGAAAGTACCATTCCTGAAGCTACTCATAATGAAAATGAAGTAGTAGATTTAGATACACCAGTTGCAGAAGAAATAAGTTCAGATTTTGGTGAATTTGTCAACGAAGTTCCTAAAGAAGAGGAAATTCAACCGCAAGAAACATCAAACCAAATACAAGATATCAATAATGAGCTGTTAGAGTTAGAAAAGTCATTAGTAGCAGAAGATAATGCAGATGTTGACGAAGTAGAACCTACTTTTGCTGTTGATGAAACAGGAAGTGAAGTTTCTGAACCATTGACAGGGCCTGATAATATCGTTGCGGAAGTTGTCAGCAATCAAGACATTGATTTGAGTAGTACAACTACAGAAGAAACCAGTCTAGATGTTGATGTTGCCCCAGTAGATGAAGCTTCTGATTTAGCTAATATTCAATTTTTGGAAATAACAGAAAGTGAAGCTACTGTGAACATCAGTCAAACTAGTGAAGAGATTCTTGAAGTAGAAGTAACTCAATATGATGAAACTATTGAAGAGATTTCTGGAGTAGAAGCGACTCAATCTGATGAGACTATTGAAGAAACATCCGAAGTAGAAGCGACTCAATCTGATGAAAGTCCAGAAGAAACAAATGTAAATGAGCCTCCGCAAGTGATTATTGAAAGAAACATAGTACTAATCGCTCACGAGAGCAAAAAATCAGAACTTGCTGAATTTGTTTCTCAACATCAGGAATTTTTCTGCCAGAGTTTTACAATTACTTGGCCATCTGTCAGCGAAGTTTTACATCAACAAGCGGGAATAACTATTAGTCAACAAACCCCCGCACCAATTTCTGGAGGATATCAAACAATTGCTTCATTGGTTGGAGCAGGAGAGATTTTAGCAGTTATTTTCTTGAGAGATTTGCTGCAACCTCAACCCGGCCAAGCAAATGAAGAAGCACTGCTAAGGTTATGCACTATTAATCAAGTTTTACTGGCAACTAATTTGTCAACAGCAGAGGCGATCGTGCATTATCTTAAAGATATATAGCTTTACTTAATAATTCGTGAGCAAAAAGATCCCCGATTTCTTTAAGAAGTCGGGGATATGAGTATTTTGAGAAAAGTTGCAAATTGCATAGAATAGTTTCAATGATAAAAAATATGTATATTTTCAAGTAAAATCTATTTAAAAAAATGCTTACAAACTTAAAAAATTTATTTAGACAACCAGTTATTCTTTCAAGTGCGATCGCTACAATTTTACTAGTAGGCATTCAAAAACTTGGGGTTTTCGAGCCTCTAGAAATGAAGGTCTACGACCAGATGATGCAATTACGTAGCGACCCAGGCCCAGACTCTCGTCTATTGATTGTTGCTTTAACTGAAAAAGATATCCAAAAATGGAATTGGCCTTTATCTGGTGAACTTCTAGAGCGGGTATTGGGCAAACTTGAAGAATATCAACCGCGAGCCATTGGTCTAGATATTTTTCGTGATTTACCAGTACAACCTGGTCATGAAAAGCTGCTGCAACGCTTACAACAGAGCGATATTATCATTCCTATCTGTAAACATTCGGGTTCTAACAATCCAGGAATAGCGCCTCCACAGGGAATTGAAGCAGAGCGAGTAGGATTTAATGATGTTGTAGAAGATACTGATGCTACAATTCGTCGCAACCTCTTATTGGTAAGTGCAGAGGAATCTGATTCTTGTCAAAGTATTTATTCTTTTGGCTTACAACTAGCACTTAAATACTTAGAAGTCGGAGGCATCCAACCAGAATTTACCCCACAAAAGGAACTACGACTACGAAATACTATATTTAAACCTCTACAAAGTAACGCTGGTGGTTATCAAAAAGCGGATACAAATGGCTACCAAATCTTGCTTAACTACCGTTCTGGGTATCAGATTGCCCAGCAGATAACTATTACACAAGTACTTGAAAATCAAGTTAAACCAGATTTGGTAAAAGACCGCATCGTTTTAATTGGTTCAACAGCCAATAGTTTAAATGATATTTTTAACACGCCTTTTGCTACTGGAAAATCAGATAATTCCGGCAAAATGGCAGGAATTGAAATTCATGCTCACAGCGTTAGTCAAATTCTCAGTTCTGTTCTTAACAAACAGCCTCTGTTTTGGTTTCTACCTGAGTGGGGTAAAATCCTTTGGATATGGGGATGGACTGTAGTTGGTGGGTTGCTAGTATCGCGGATTCAACATCCACTAGGCTTAGGACTGGCAGGAGTAACAGCCCTTGCAGTGTTATTTGGAAGCAATTTTGTCATTTTTATCCAAGCTGGATGGTTCCCAGTAGTACCTCCGACTTTGGGGTTAGTATTTACCGCCGGAAGTGTTCTTGTTTATAGTTCTTATAAAACGAAACAAGAGCAACAAGAAATTATCCAACGGGTTCAAGAACACCAACAATTAATTGTGGAATTGCAAGGTCTTTTACGGCAGCGCGGCAATGCCTCAAACGAAGCACCAACTGTAATTGCTGATTCCATTGGGCAAGGAATTTCACAAGGAACTCTACTAAATAACCGCTACAAAATTACTCAAGCTTTGGGTTCTGGAGGATTTAGTAATACTTATTTAGCTGATGATATTCAGCGTCCTGGTAATCCGCAATGTGTCGTTAAACAGTTGCTATCCCCTCGCCAAGATGCAGAATATTTAAATGTCGTCAGACGATTATTTGACGCGGAAGCACAAATTTTAGAAATCTTGGGTAAGCACCCACAAATTCCCCAACTGCTAGCTTTTTTTGAGGAAAATAGCCAATTTTCTTTAGTGCAAGAGTTTGTGCAAGGGCACGCGATGGACAAAGAGCTAACCTCTGGGAAGCGACTAAAACAGGTTGAGGTTGTAGAGATGCTCAAAGAAGTTTTACACGTGCTTATTTTTGTTCATAGCTATGGCGTAATCCATCGAGATATCAAACCTAGTAATTTGATTAGGCGAGAATCAGATCAGCATATTGTTTTAATTGATTTTGGCGCTGTTAAGCAAATTCAACCTCAGCAGCAAGAAGCTCAGACGATTTCAATTGGTACTCCTGGTTATGCACCTTCGGAGCAAATGAGCGGTTTGCCAAAACTCAATAGCGATATTTATGCGTTGGGAATTATGGGAATTCAAGGTTTAACTGGGGTAGATCCTAGAGAATTTCGCAGAGATGTAAATAGTGGTGAAATAATTATTGAAGTTGAAAGCGATGGCAATCGACAGATTTGGCAACATTGGCGTGGACTAACTGATGCTACAAACGAGTTCGTTATTATTTTAAATAGAATGGTACATTTCGACTTCGCTCAACGATATCAGTCAGCAATAGAAGTGCTAAAAACTTTGGAAAGTCTCTAGTAAGCTGTCGTGTTTTTAATTTGCACAGCTAAGGTGGGAAATATGCTCACCCCACAAGAGATTTATCTGCTAGAGGATGGATGCAAATTAAAATATTTTCAGCTTAGTCTGTCAAGAAAAATTTGAGAATTATATGATGTCTCCCTAATCACTTACGATATGTCATTGCGAGTGCAACGAAGTGGAATGTTCGCGTAGCGTCTCGTAGAGATAGCAATCCTAAATCATTCGTGAAAAGTTAGATCCCCGACTTATTTAAGAAGTCGGGGATCTGGACACTGAGAATTTTCACAAATCAGATAGGGTTGCTATATTAATCAATTTTTAAATTTCTCTTGTTTTTCTCTTCCTTCTCTACGAGAGGCTTCTCTACGAGAGGCTTCGCCAACGCCAACGCGAATGTAGTTCGTTTTTTTACCTCTAAAAAATAAGTTGACAGACTACTAGTAATAAGAGATATTTTTTGTATTTTACATTACTAAATAATTTAATATTTATCCAACCTTTGGTTAGAGGCGTAGTGAGGTATTAGTTATTATGATGGAATTGTAAGAATAACTTGAACTTGTGCGGTCTATATAGAGAAGAGTTTCCAAAGACAACGCTAAGAAAGCTGTTTTTTTGGCAACTTCTATATTGCAATTGCAAACAAATCAATTATTTTTAGCTCCACTAGTTCAACTTAATTCCTTCATTCTTTAGAGAGTGTTATATGCAGAAACAAAATGATCAGAAAGGTTATTTCATTAAGTACCTTTCTTCAGCTCCAGTTCTTGCTGTAATTTCAATATCAGTTGCCTTTTCTACCTGGGCATTTTTTAATTATTTTTTCCCCGATCTCCTTTTCCATCCTATGCCATGACATGAGGGTAAGGGACTTCCCCGTTTTTTTATAAACGGGGGATTCTTGGGTAAAAGGGAACTTTGCTTAACCCATCGCCAAGTATTATCATAAATATTTCATTGTTAGTAATATTGCAATATAGTCCAGTTGAGCATTAATTTATTTTCTCTGTGTCTCTCTTGCCTCTGCGGTTCATTAAAAAATTAACTCTAACAAATAACTGCCTATTCTAGGCAATTGTTACAAAAAACCCGGTCACTCTTCTGACCGGGCTTTTTTGCTATCCCAATCTATCAAAAGAAGTAGAGTAGTGCGATCGCATACCCGAATGGGTGAGGAACAAATCAACCGATCGGGTGATCTGAGTGCAGGAAGTTGAGACTGACAAAAAGTAAGACTCTATTACTCAAGAACACTAATTGCACTTTACTCTAACTAAAGATAATCTTATGAAACTCTCCATCTTGATAGATTCTCTACTTATAGTTGCTTCTATTGCTTTATTGCCTGAAATCAGTGGTACTCAAATAGCTACTAATAATAGTGGCGAACCTACAGCTATCAACTCTAATAATTTACCCACTCAATCTACCAATGTCAGCTATCTCAAACCCTTGAATGCTGCATCTCTAGCTCATCAAGGAGGAAAAGCTTCTGTTTCCCGCTAATTACTATCCTGTTACCAAAAAGTATTTTAACCCTTCCGACCTTGGAGGGGTTTTTAGTTGGTGCTTGCTCTAAGCGCATAGAATAAATTTTTATAGGTTGTCTCCTTCCTAAGTAGAGACTGAAAAGGAGTAACAAGAAGATTCAGCCGTTAACTAAATACCAACGCTGTAGCGCTAACCGTTGAATTTCGCGCCAGGGAATATTATTTTTTCGCGCTAACTCTGCACAATCTTCATATTCTGGCTGCACATTAGCAATAACTTTTTCTGCTAATTCTCCTTTCCATGCTACTTTGACACGCACTTGGCCATATTCAATTTCCACTTTTTGAATTTCCCGTTGTAAAATGGCGCGTTGCTGAGTTGTTCGCCGAATACCCAAAGTTGTAGTTTCACGGAATATAACTGTTTCACAACTGAGTAAATTTTCTGGATGACAAATCACAGTCAGCAAAATTCCTGGACGGGATTTTTTCATGGCGATCGCTTGGGTAAAAACATCCACCGCACCAGCAGCAAACAAAGCCTCAAATACATACCCGATCGCTTGAGGATTTAAATCATCAATTTGGGTTTCTAATACCGAGATGGTTTCCAAATTTGAGCTAGTATCTTCAGAACTGCTGAAATTTGACTGTAAACTTACGCTTTCACCCAGCCAGAGACGTAGAATATTGGGAATGGGTAAATTTATGGTTCCTGCTCCCAGCCCTATCTGCTTGATAGCGATCGCGGGTGGTGAACCAAAATCTCTTACCAAAGTAGTAGCGATCGCGGCTCCCGTTGGTGTCACCAGTTCTCTATCAATCCCATTGCTATAAACTGGACAACCCCGCATTTCCCACAGCTTTAATACTGCTGGTACTGGTACTGCCATCTGACCATGTGCAGCCCGAACAGTACCGCCACCCGTCGGAAACGCCGAGCAGTAAAGTAGGGGCCATCCTTCGTCATTACTCTCAATCCCCAACCAATCCAACCCCAAGCAAGTACCCACAATATCTACGATCGCATCTATAGCACCCACTTCATGAAAATGAACTTTTTCAGGAGAAATTCCATGCACCGCCCCTTCTGCTACTGCTAGCTGTCGGAATACCGCCAAACTCCAAGCTTCTGCCCGTAATGGCAACCCCGCTTTGAGAATCATCTGCTCTATTTCTGGCAGGTGGCGTGTGTGATCATGATTGTGTTCGTGGTTATGGTGGTCATGATGATGGCGATCGTGTACTAAATCCACATGGACTTTAGTCGCCTGCTGACCATTCCGTTGGACAAATTCCGCCCTTAAATGATATTCCTGCTCAATGCCCAGCCCATTGAGCTTTTCAATTAAATACTCCACAGGAACACCCGAACTGACCAAAGCACCCAGGCACATATCACCAGAAATTCCTGTCGGACATTGAAGATAAGCAATTTTATTCATAATAAATTAGTCATTAGTCATTAGTCATTAGTCATTGGTCATTAATTAGTCCTTTCCCCTTCTCCCTGCTCCCTGCTCCCTGCTCCTCTGCCTCTTCCCAATCCCCACTCCCCACTCCCCCTGTTATGGCAAAAATTTTCCCAGTTCATCCGGATAATCCTCAAAGTCGTCGAATAGAGGAAATAAAGTCGGCGCTTTCTAGTGGCGCAGTCATGCTTTACCCTACTGATACAGTCTATGCGATCGGTTGTGATTTGAATGCTAAGTCGGCGGTAGAACGAGTGCGGCAAATTAAACAGCTAGCAAATGATAAACCACTGACATTTTTATGTCCCTCGCTTTCAAATGTGGCAACTTATGCCTTCGTAAGTGACACAGCTTATCGGATTATGAAACGCTTGATTCCAGGGCCATACACGTTTTTGCTCCCAGCAACAAAATTAGTACCGCGATTGGTACAAAGCCCCAAGCGTAAAAGTACTGGAATTAGAGTACCAAACCATACTGTGTGTTTGGAACTGCTGGCAGCTTTGGGTAATCCGATTATTTCAACTTCAGCACATCTGCCACCAGATGAAGCAGATAATGGCATGATTCGGATAGATCCAGAAACTGTTCAGTCGCGGGTAGAGCTATTTGACCGTTTGGACAAGTTGGTAGACATAATTGTAGACACTGGCGAAGAACCTACTTATGAAGTATCCACCATCTTGGATATGACGGGAGACGAAGCAGCAATTATACGGAGGGGTTTAGGTTGGGAAGCAGCAGCAGCATGGGTATAAGAATCAGACTTCACAGGCGCACCTCTCCGTTTCGGAAATTGTGATAAAAGCGACTCCAGTTTTTAAATTGTCATATTTCAAAGCGATGTCTACGACGGGCACAGATGCAATAACAGGATGGTGGTAAAAGTCGATACAGCAAGAGGTTTACCAACTTTGAGAAAATGCTGGGTAATCATGTACCCGCGTCAATGTGGTGACTTGTGAACAAAACCGACACATTGTCATAACTGTAACTCTCTCGTATTTCCTACAGTTTTATATATGAGCTTTAGATGTGAGCATTATATGGGGCAAATCTTAATTGATAAATGCCCAAAGATTCTCCAGCCAAGGCTAGCCTTGATTGCTGTGTCTGCGTTGTAATTACGGTGCAATACTACTCCCTGGAAAAGTCATGAAAGCAAACGTCGTTAATCTACCAAACTCTACACCCGTTTTTGATAACCACCTTTCGACTGAAGAATTTTCAGAAAACAGCAGCGAAACCTTGATTGAATTGCTGTGTCAAGAAATGCAAGCACAAGTGAAAGCAACGCCCAGGTGCGTAGAAGCTTTAGCAAACCGCATAGCGGTAGAAGTAGAACGTATTTGCGATAAAAGTTCGCGTATTCAAACATCTGGGCAAATTAAATCTTGGCAGATTACGTTGGGAAGGCATCGGATGCAAAAGTGCTTACGTTACTACCAACTAGGTTCCAAACAAGGACGGGTGGAATTACATAGTAATTTGGGTGCTATGGTTTACCGTCATGTAACTATATCTGGCTCGGAATTGGGCTTTGATGCTCGTTACAGCCTAATTGAAGATTTTTTACAAGCATTTTATATCGAAGCTATCAAAGCTTTCCGCAGAGAAAACGAACTACCTGACGATCATACACCGCGTACTCAGCTGCAATTAGCTGAATATATGGCTTTTACAGAACAGTACGCTAAACGCCGGATCAATTTACCTGGTGGTGCAAATCAACAATTAATTATCTTGCGGGCCCAAGGTTTTGCTCGTCGTCAGCCGCAAGAAACTACCGTGGATATTGAAATGGCGGTGGAGTCTGCTAAGGGTGAAGAAGCAGAATCTTACCAGCGTAACTCGGCGGTGCAACAGTTGCGATCGCAGATGATTGCCCAAACTAATTTTGACCCATCAGAAGAGTCAGAACGCGATCGCGTCATCACTGAATTGATGAAATATCTGGAGTCTCAAGGTCAATCTGACTGTATGAACTACCTCAGCTTGAAACTTCAAGACCTCTCAGCCCCAGAAATTGACCAAATTCTCGGTTTAACCAGCCGTCAGCGCGATTATCTCCAACAACGCTTTAAATACCACGTAGAAAAGTTTGCTAAACAACACCATTGGCAATTAGTACATCAATGGTTAGGCGCAGGTTTAGAGCAAAAATTGGGTTTATCTTCTCAGCAGTGGGAAATTTTTGTGAATCAACTCACAGAACAACAGCAGCAAATATTACAATTGAAAACTGCAAGACAAACCGACGTTGCGATCGCTAAAACCATTAAATGCACCCCCAAACAGTTACAAAAGCGCTGGACTCAACTTTTAGAACTAGCATGGTCTATCCGCAACGGTCATACTGAGGCACAGACGGGTTGAAGTCAAAACGAAATAACTAAAATTTATCCAAGCTAAATTCCAGTTGTTAGAAATGTTGTTATGAATATGGCGGTTTGGGAGTGTAATAATGAAGATGAATAAAATCAGAGAAAACCATGAACCCAGTATTTCCCGAACTCTCTAGTCTTTCGAGAGCGGAAAAACTTAAACTGGTAGAGGATTTATGGGATGAGATTGCCACTACACCAGCAGCACTCCCAGTTTTAGATTGGCAGAAACAAAAACTAGTCCGTCGCAAAGCCGAATATCTTCAAAACCCAGCCATTGGTAACAGTTGGGAAGATGTGAAAGCCAGAATCTCTCAACGGCATGGCTAAAAATTTAACTATCCTTACAGCCGCAGAACTAGACATTGTTGAAGCTTATGACTGGTACGAGGGGCGAGAATTTGGGTTAGGCGCTGAGTTCCTACGCTGTATTGATGGCTCCCTGAATTTAATTAAGCGCCACCCCAGCACGTAACAGACTGTTCATGAAACTTATCGCCGCGCTACAGTCAGGCGTTTTCCCTACGTCGTTTTTTACGAATTTAATGAACAGGAGATTATTATCTACGCTGTTTTCCATTGTTGCCAAGACCCAGAAAAATGGCGGAGTCGCTTGCAATAGTTGGTCTTTAAGACTAAATAAAAAATCTATTATTTTAACTATTATCTGAATTAGTAACTCGTTCTTTATCCAAATTATTAATATGTTTATAGCCTTTCCTAGTCTGCTGAGTTACAAATCTCTGCGTACCTCTGCGCTTTACTTCGCGTCCCTTTGCGTTTCAAAATGTTATCTGATTTAAGTTCATTCATTGCATGGTCTAACAATAATCTTTAATATGAAGTTACTAATAATTCTGTAATTTTTCCGCGCTTTTGGGCGTTAGAATTAATTGCTCTAGATGCTGATATAGTATGGATATTGAAACTGCTGTAAAGGTTGCGAATAAATTCACAATCTGAATTAGATAGCATGACTTGAACTCCACACCCAGCTAATTTTTCAAATACATCTTTGAGTTCAACTTGCTGATCTTCAGCAAAGCGATAGCTACTATAAGCTGTAAAATAGCTAGTTTCACTTACAGGATAGTATGGTGGATCAAAATAAATAAAATCATCACTGCTAGTTGCGTGATTTAGCACTTCTGTGAAATCTGCTTGTTTAATTTTGGCATGAGAAAGGGCTTCTGAGGCTACTTGCAACAAACTTTCAGAACAAATATTGGGATTTTCATATCTGCCTAAAGGCACATTGAACTTTCCCTGTGAGTTGACTCGATAAAGACCATTAAAACAAGTCTTATTAAGATAAATTAGACGAGCCGCTTTTTCTATTTCAGTACCACCAGAGTAATTTCTGACACTATAGTAATAATCTTTATTATGTCTGATTTTATGCTCTTTCAATAGAGAAATTAATTCCTCAACACGATCTCTAACGCAACAATAAGTATTAATTAATTCGGCATTAATATCAGTTAAAACTGCTGCACTTGGTTGCAGATAGAAAAAAACAGCACCACCACCTAAGAATGGCTCATAGTAATTTTTATAACTTTTGGGAAAATAAGGAATATATTGCTGTATTAACCTACTTTTACCTCCTGCCCACTTCAAAAATGGACGCGGGCTAGTTTCCTTGGGGATTTGAATTACCATTTATTTGCAATTTAACTGAAAATAATCGTGACTAAATAAAGCCAATATAGCTGACGATGTATATTTTATATTAGCTGGCTAATTTTCCAGCCGCATAGATTACAATTGAGTAGATAAAGCAGATCAAAGCAAACGTAAGTATATAACAAGGCAGTTTACATTCAGATGTTTGACGGATTTTGGGATAACGTCTTTCGCTACCCCCGGTACTTCATTACAATCATCTTAGGCTTGTTTCTGAACACCTTTGGGTCGTTAGTACCATTGTTAAAGCGCCCAGTTACCTTGATCGCCATCTTAGGTTTATTTGTGAGCAGCCTAGTCTTCATTACTCTCACCCTACGAGCAATGCTGGGCTTGAGTACAATCTAGACTAGCGCTTTATCGGGGCTATGCCCTACAGACGGTTGCTCTTGGCGTTGCTCCCGCTAAGTGATAAGCAACTTGCATCTATTTTTGTCGTACAACCTCTGTGAGGAGGCGAAATTTTTATGGCTACAAATCGCCGGGTTTCCCGCGTTGCTGAATTGATCAAACGGGAAGTTA
>NZ_JAYGHE010000027.1:54514-78499 GCF_034931145.1 Nostoc sp. UHCC 0252
GCCAAATGCTGCTCAACGGCATTAAGGATGACCGTGTGGGTACAGGAATGGTAAGTGTTACTGATGTTGATGTTTCTGGCGATCTCCAACACGCTAAAATCTACGTCAGTATCTATGGTACAGATGAAGCTAAAGCAGAAACAATGGCAGGCTTAAAGTCAGCCACAGGTTATGTCCGCAGCGAACTAGGGGCGCGGGTACGGCTACGTCGTACACCAGAGGTACTGTTTCTCGAAGATCGCTCCATAGAACGCGGTAACAAAGTATTGGCACTACTGAGCCAGCTTAACCATGAGCGTCCGCCAGAAATGGTATCAACAGAAGGCAGCACAGATGAAGATGATGAATCATTTGATGAATAAGTAACTTAGATAACAATGTAACTTCAGAACAATTAATCTCAGCAAATCCGCCAAACAGTTTACAGACGTGACTAGATCGCGTCTGTTTTAATGTAACCATAAACTACTTCAGCGATCGCTAGTTGCATCTGTAGACTACGCTGACCTCCACTCAAATCTTGTAAGAAAGCGGGAAGGTAATGCAACAGTGGCTTCAAATCATTTGGGATTCGACCCCTAATGATTTGCTCCTCCTACCTTCTTCAAATTACGAATTAGTATTACTCCAACCTTCTACAGATGTTTATCAAAAGAAAATTGTGTATAATTAGTGCTAAGAATAACTAAGTAATCATGGATTTACTTAAGAAATAATTAACAGATGCTATGGTAAAAGCCTTCGTAGTGTATTTTAACCGTTATGTTTTGCTACAGTTTATACCTTAGTATCTGACAAATATTCTTATGTTGTTTACCCTTAGATAAATAACGCTAGTTCTAGATTGGCTTTAAGGTGATTATTTAATATGTAAGCGATGCCTGTGGCGGGCTACACCTACACAATATGAATTTTCCCCTCCCGCCAAATCTTGCCTAAATATAGTGATGGCAGGACTTACAGACTTGTTGCATAAAACCATACAGCCGCCATAGCAGGTTAAGTTAACTACTCGGAATTTTTTTTGTAAAGCGGATTTTCGATAAATGTCAGGATTCGTTGACTTTCTTAACATTTCTTGAGATAATTTCAGGAGATGTAGCGTCAAAATAAAAATAGTTCCGTATAGCAAACTACAAAATCTTAGCCACAAGTCTAATTTCTGTAATGTTTGTTCCTAATTATTAACGGGAACACTATCGTAAGTGTTAATTTGTGAGTAAAAACCATGAGTGTGAATACGGTGCCTTCTATCAATTACTACTCTCTCGATTTGATTCAAGACGAAGCACGCCGACTGGTGCAAAAGGGAATGATTAGCAGGCAACAGCCGATATATACCCTCTGCCAATACATTCCAGCGAGAGAGTGGGTTTGCGTTGAATGTGAATTAGAAAAATGTGACTTTTTGTTACGCGATCGCATTGGCGACCTAATTGGCCGCGAACAGTGGGACAACGACTAAATCAAAGTTTGATTTCAAGTTTGGGATTGGGGGTTAATTTTCGATGTGTGGATGTCACAGTCAACGATCCTACGCCCAATCTAGGGGATGATCTCTGGTTTTGATCGGCATTGCCCCATACGAATCTTGCGTTTTTCATTCACACATAAGCATTGGAGTCTGAATTTATATAGTTATTCAAGTCGAAGAAGGCATCAAAAGCATTTTTTCTGTATATGGTGCTACAGCTTGAGTTGAGTATGTAAATTCTGTGAAGCTCCTGCATTGATCCAATAAGAGTGTAGGAACTTCACTTTCGACTCGCAATTCATAGCATCGTTTCCCACGAGAAAGCGATCGCTTCTTTGTTGTTCAAAGCTAAAATCCGTCTTGAAAAGTAAAAATTATATGAATTATTATCCGGCTTGCTCTAAATATTGATTAATATCTTCAATAATACGGGTAAGTTCAGCTTCAGTAGTCAAACGAATGTTGACGTTGCGGACAGTCAGTAGAACTTTAGCTGCGAAGGGCGTGGGCCAGATATTAGGATTGCAGAAAATTTCTAAAAATACTTCACCTGTATAACGATATTCCAGTGGAGGCTGGGGAGTGACTTTACCGCCGCCAGGAGTTGGTTTAGCGGTGACAGCTTTTAGTCGCTCCATCAGTTGATCTGTCGCTGTCTTTAATTCTCGTGCCGCTTGGGGTGAAAAACTGAAGGATACAGAACCTTCAATTAGGTTCAATGTTAGAGGAATTGAAGACATAAGTTTTTTATTAAAACTTCTTGATAAATACTAATATTACCGGAATAAGAGACCAAGCCACCAAGATCGACGGCGGTGAAGCCCACTTTTTTAAGGATGCGCCCCAGTGTTGGTGCTAGTATCGTCACCAGATAGATTTCTACGATCGGACTTTTTTGGTTTTGCTGTGTTATGTCATGTCCGGTTAAATAGTTGTCATTGCGTACCGCCAAGGGCGGAACCCGCAGATTACGAAGGTCTCTGGGATTGCTTCTCTACGAGACGCTTTGCGAACGCTTCGCTCGCAATGACATTTTATAAAGATTTACGCAAAAAATAGCCTAAACTTTAATTTCCAAGTAGGGGCAATTCATAAATTGCCCCTACTTGGTGTAGTTTCGCGTAAGTCCTATTTATATCTAAATATGCCTACTACTTAAAACTTGTTGTTTGAGGAAAATAAACCTTTGGAATTATATTGCTCAAACTCATAAGGGTATTAAATGTTCACTTATCCTTACTCTGTCCTGTAAGTAACGGCTTTGCGTCTACGTTAAAAAATTGACTTTGACAAAAAGTTTTAGCCTTAAATATACTGTATTCTCTTCCAAGGTGGCAAATAGTACTCATAAAGATCGTTATTTATTCTGAGTTAGTACAGATGGCTGATGGTCATCACAATATCTTTGAATACAATTCAGCCTGGACTAGATTGATGTATGAATAACAAAATTAATTAAAATATTTATGGAATTAATGCTAGAAATCTGCTGTTATCTATAAAAGCATTACTAATGTCTGTAAAACTTGTAGCTGTTTTTACTTATAAATAATCTCAATAAAATAGGATAAATATAGAGATTATGGAGAGACTTAATTATTACTGCGTAAGACTTTGATACATCTTATTTGTGTTTATTTATATTTTAAGTTTTACATTAGAAGTCATAGAACTTGATGTGATAAATTATTTATGGTTTACGATAACCGTGCCGAAGTACGAAAGGTTTTAATTATTACCCTACTTCTCAACCTGTTTGTAATGGGATTGAAAGCAGTTGTGGGTTACTGGACAGGTTCGTTGAGTTTGCTGGCTGATGCCTTGCATAGTGTGACAGATAGCGCCAACAACGTTTTAGGATTAATTGCGAGTAAATTTTCTTCTCCACAACCCGATCGCGAACATCCCTACGGACACAGCAAATTTGAAGCTGTGGGAGCTTTAGGAATTGCCTCATTTTTAGGAATAGCCTGTTTTGAAATTTTGCAAGGAGCAATCGAGCGAATTCTCAAAGGTAGTGGTGAATCGGTGAGAATATCGCCACCTGAGTTGTGGTTATTACTAATTGTGTTGGGTGTGAATATTTTTGTGGCGTTTTACGAACGTGCTGTAGGTAGGCGGGTAGGTAGCTCAATTCTGATAGCTGACGCTACACATACCATGAGCGATATTTGGGTGACAATCTCTGTAATTGGCGGCTTGATAGGAGTTTGGCTTGGTTATCAATGGATGGATTTGGTGTTATCTTTTCCTGTCGCCTTGTTGGTATTTTGGAGCGGGTGGTCAGTTTTAAAAGAGAATTTGCCTTGGCTTGTAGATCAAATGGCGATCGCACCAGAAGCAATTCATGCGATCGCTACTTCTGTTCCAGGTGTAATTAACTGTCATGCGATCGCTTCTCGTGGTGTTCTTGGTCGCCAAGTCTTCATTGAAATGCATTTAATAGTAGATGCATCAGACGTAGAAACGGCCCACTACATAACTGAAGAAGTAGAAAGCCGATTAGAAGAACGGTTCCGTCCTGTGAGGATTTTAATTCATGTTGAGCCACCAGAATATAAGTCTGAGCAAATTAGCTTTGAAACTGGAGCTAAATAGCTCAGGCAATTGAAAATTATACTCTGTTATAATGCTGAGAAATTTTCTACCAGTGGCATATCGTGAATGAATGTTGATCTTAACCCGTATAATAGGCAACCAAGTTTGCGACGATCGTAACTAGTTCCCCTGGATCAACTGGTTTAGCCACATGAGTCTGAAAGCCTGCTTCTAGCGCCCGGCTACGATACTCACTATCACCGTAGGCAGTTAAGGCGATCGCAGGAAGCTTTCCGTAAATATCAGGCTTTAGCGCTCGGATCTTGCGGATGAGGGTGTAGCCATCTTCACCAGGCATAGCAATATCACAAATCAGTACATCTGGTTGCAAGTTAGACAGTACTTTCAATGCTACCTCTGCTGATGCAACTGCCATAACAGTGGCTCCATCAGCTTCTAACACAGTAGCAACGTAAAAACGGCTATCGTCATCATCATCAACTACGAGAATGTTCAAGCCAGCAAGGGGGAGAGGAGGTTCCATAACATCTCCATTAATGTTTATCAAATGAAAGTTATTTCTAATGAGATGCTGGTTTTTTCTCTGTCACCACACCATTGGTAATTTTACTGCGATCGCACCTATTTTCCTAGATAATAATTCAATTTGTCCAGCCACAATCCAGTTGATGGTTAATTTTTAGCTGAAATTTATATTTATTAGCTGTATATAATCATGTTATTTTCTAATTTTTTTATAGTTAAACAACTCATCTTTACAAAGATTGAGAGTTGGAAAATAATTTTACGAATAGTTGCCTGCTTTATTGCTAAAAAATCAGGAGAGAAAATTAAAGGTTAGGGGTTGAGCAGTAATCAAGCGGACATAATAAACATAGAATAGCTTACTAAACCAAGAATCAAAAAAATAGACAATGCTCAAACTCAGAACGAGTTAGATCGGCATTGCCATTTCAAAATATATGAATCTAAACCACTGCAAATAATCTGAATTATGGAATAGAGTGATGAGCTTTTAGTTAAGTCAGCTTAAACCTTAGTTACTCCCATTCAATGGTTCCAGGCGGCTTAGAAGTGATGTCATAAACCACCCGATTTACTCCTTTAACTTCATTCACAATTCGCGTGGAAATCACTTCTAGGACATCGTAAGGGACTCTGGCCCAATCAGCAGTCATACCATCTTCACTGGTAACAATCCGCAAAACAACGGGGTAAGCGTAAGTACGTTGATCGCCCATAACGCCAACACTACGGATTGGTAGCAATACAGCAAATGCTTGCCAGAAATCATGATACATACCGCGTTGGTTAATTTCTTGCCGGACAATCAAATCGGCATCACGCAAAATATTTAACCGCTCAGATGTGACTTCCCCCAGAATGCGAATTGCCAAACCAGGCCCAGGAAAAGGTTGTCGTTGGACAATTTCTTCTGGTAAACCAATGGAACGCCCAACTTTGCGGACTTCATCTTTAAATAATTTCCGTAGTGGTTCCACCAATTTAAATCTTAGGTCTTTGGGCAAACCGCCAACGTTGTGATGACTCTTAATTTTTACCGCTACCCGCTCACCAGTTTTGGGATCAACGTTGGTATCAGCTGATTCGATGACATCTGGGTAAAGAGTCCCTTGAGCCAGATAGTCAAAGTGGCCGAGGCGCTTGGATGTTTCCTCGAATACGCTGATAAATTCGTGTCCGATGCGGCGGCGTTTCTCTTCAGGATCGGTGACATCAGCAACTTTAGCTAAAAAGCGATCGCGGGCATTCACATACTCTACAGGAATGTGAAACTGTTCTTGAAACAGCTTTACCAATCGCTCTGGCTCATACTTTCGCATAAACCCTTGATCGATAAATACGCAAGTTAGTTGATCCCCAATTGCTTTATAGAGCAAGAAAGCCAAGGTAGAAGAATCTACTCCTCCAGATAGCGCTAAAAGTACCCGCTTATCGCCAACTCTGCTCCGAATTTCTCGAATTGCCTCTTCGACAAAAGCCGCAGTTGTCCAAGTGGGTTCGCAATCGCAGATATGGTAGACAAAATTACGGATTAATGCTAAACCGCCAAGAGAATGCACTACCTCTGGATGGAATTGCACGCCGTAAAGTTTCTTTTCGTGGTCGGCGATCGCAGCACAGGGAGTATTTTCTGTATGTGCCAGCAATTCAAACCCTGAAGGCATTTTGGTAACTGAGTCTCCGTGACTCATCCACATGGTAGTGCCATCTTCAACGTTAGTCAGCAAATCTGTGGGATCATCAATATATAATGAGGCTTTGCCGTACTCACCTCGGTCAGCCTTTGCCACTTCCCCACCGAGTTGGTTCACCATCAGCTGCATCCCATAGCAAACACCCAAGACGGGTATTCCTAAATTCCAGATTTCTGGGTCACAATGGGGAGCCTTCTCACCATAAACCGAACTTGGTCCACCGGAGAGGATGATTCCCTTGGGATTGAGTTGGCGCAATTGTTCAGAAGTAGTGCGATAAGACAAAACTTCAGAGTATACTTGAGTCTCGCGGATGCGACGGGCAATCAACTCAGAATATTGAGAGCCGAAGTCTAGAATTACAATCAATTGGCGATCAAGCCGTCCAACATTTTCCAATGTTTGGGGCGCTTGCTCTGTTGGTATCACCGCTGTATTCATGACGGGAGTGTTATGTCTGTTAAGGGTAGATGCTTTGTGGTCTATAGTGATGTTATTATCAGCCTGGTTAGGCTAATAATGGTATAAAAGCCCTAGACAAACGCGAGGTTATGTGCGTTTGTCTAGTCCTGGAAGCGGAGATGGTATTAGAACGATAAACTTACCCTAGAGTGGTTACTTAGAAAATTATTTATTTGAATTGTTTACGATTATTCATAATAAATTAACATAATTTTCCCATCAACAGAGCAGCAGTTTTACTCTTCACGATAATTTTGCGATCGCGATCAAACAGAACCGAGCCACAGACTGTAACTGCTGTGCCCTTTTCGCTATGGCTTTGGATGTATTCTTGAGAACGAATATCGATGGTTTCGGCGATCGCACTGTAAACTTGATTTACCCAATCACTACCAGTTGCAGCATCTAGCGATTTTAGATATTTTAGTGCGGCTTCGGCGGTAGCACTATTAAACACAGCTTGGATATCCGGTGATTTTAAACCTGCGATCGCACAGTGGGCTGCTAAAATTTCTCGCCGTCCATCAGCCAAGTAGTGATGGGTGTGAAAAATTCCCCCCGCTAGTTTCATCAGCTTTCCGTGATAGCCAAATAATAAGATTTCTTTTACACCTAGCACATCAGCTTCTACTAACATTGGGCCGAGCCAGTTAGCAGTTTTGACCAATTGTTCGGGATTAATCCCTAGTTTACGCGCTAAATCTAGTCCATTCTCGCCGATACAGAATACTAAACTCTCAAAACAATTGGCTTTATTTTGTAATTCCGCCCGAAAAACTGCAAGCTGATCTGGCGTACTTAAGGGTTGAGAAATACCGGTTGTGCCTAAAAGCGAAAGTCCTTCAACCACACCAAAGGCAGAATTTGAAGTCCGAACAGCTAGCGATCGCCCTTCGGGTAAAATAATCGTCACCGTGATTTTTTCACCCGGTGCTAGCATTCGTTGTAAGTTTTCTTTTAAGAGCCTTTGAGCATAAGCATAAATAGCAGGCTTGTCATCAGCATTCGCCTGTTTGCCAATTCCTTCCCCGCCTTTAATGATTACAGCATCATTACCCTGTTCTCGCCATTCCACCAATGCCCAAATCGGTGTATTTTTAGTCAAATCGAGATTATCACCAGGATCGCTACGAGTTATTGCTAAAGCTGTATTTTCAGATAATCCTGCTACCTGTTCAATGGGGATTTCGGCGATTTGAGCCGGTTCAAGCAAATCTACAGATGCTAAAGTTAGGGGTTTGCGATCGTGTAACCAGTGTAAAGCTGCAATAGCAGCAGCGCAGGCGAAAACGGGGAGTGTATATCCAGAACGGGACATTTTTTAAATTTAACTGTACGAAACAATACAGACAAAATTCAACCTTCTCACCAGGGGAGATACTGAACTTGACCTTCTAGTTCTCCCTCCTGGCTACACTCTACAAGTACAAGAATATCTTCAATGACCTGCCCGACTGGAGCATCTAAGCTGACTTCGATAACTCCGGGCATGGTCTTGACCTTGCCTAACTCGATCGTATGCGTAGCGAGTAATTGTAGAAACGTCATGGGTAAGCAGGATACGTCCTTCTTGGGCTGCCCAATCCAAGACAGTTGGATCATCTTTGCCTGATAGCCCAACATCTTGTACACGAAGGATGTCTATTTCCGGGCTACGGCGGAACAATCCTCTAACAACCGTATTATCAAAGTTTTCATCAGCAAGCAATTTTAACATGCTTCCTGTGCAGCTTTGCGGGCAAGCAAGCGATCGCGTAAGCCCTGTGGGTCAAAATTGGTTTGATTGATTGCCCGAATCTCTTGTGATTGCTGCCGTCGCTGATGCAAGTAGGTTTCTACTTCCGGTTGATGATTGAGGTAGAAGGCGATCGTAGCGTAAATGTCAGCCAAATTGAGCGACGGATAGCGATAAACAATTTCCTCGGCTGTCGCGCCTTGCTTAAAGACAGCAACCACAGTGTCCAAGGTGACGCGGGTTTTGCCCACGAGAACTACACCATCCTCATTCGATTTTAGAGGAGCAGGTTCAGCAATAATCGATAGTGTCATGAACGCCTTCCAATTCATTGCTTTGATAGTAGCGCGTAACCAGTGTAAAGCAGCAACAGCAGCAGTGCACCAAAGACGGGAAGTGTGTATCCAGAACAGGACATTTTGTAAATTTAAAAGTCAAAATAATGTTAGGTTGTGTCGCCGTCTGTGACTTGTGGCATGGACTCAATTATTGCCCTTAGCACCTTATTGACTGATTCTGGTGTTGTAAAAACTTGAGCTACATCTTCATCTAGAACCACGACTTTTAGCAGTTGCTTTTTTCTACTTTGAACAGCAAAGCGGTTGGGCTTTGCCTTTTTATAATCAAAATGGTATTCAGCTATAAGCTCATCATCTGAATTGTATGACTCCTCAGAAGGCGTTTTGTTCATAATCTTCACGCTCCCTTCGAGTGGCTAAACGGGCACTAATAATGCGAATGGTATTAGAACGTTCGGTGAACTGTCATAGAAATAGCCTCGTGTTCACGTAAAAAGGGCGGTTAGAAACCGCGTCTACACAGACGAAACCCGCCTGCGCGGGTTAAAAACATTAATTTTCTCTTAGTCCGCCTACGCGGACTTTGTTTGTATAGCCGCGAATTCTATGAGACTGTTGGTCAATTCACGATGGGTTAAACCCCTCGTCCCTAAACCCTTGCTTTTGCGTTGCTTTCCCGCCCTGCAATAAATTGATTGCCCATAGCTAAAGTGCGTTGAAACGCACTGAAATTAAAGAAATTTAAGATGGATTTGGGCTGAGGGGTTAGACCTCCTGTCAATTCGCCAACAGTCTCATTCTATTCGCCAGGATTTAAATCTCATCTGTAATGAGATAGGTCGGACAACTGTTCGACTTGCGCCTACCAAGCTATCCGACCTGGTTTTATTTTCGGACAAAGTTATCTCTGTCGCCGGAACAGGTCTGGACTCTTCTGGGTACGCCCGAACAATTCCCATTGTCCAGTTCTGACAGTGGAAGAGTGCTGGAAAAACCGAACACACAACCCGAAAACCGATAAGGTTGAAGCGGAAGGCGGGAGAGTTATAGCGGCGGACGGCAGCGCGACAGTCCGCCGGAGAATTGCTCCAGGAACCGCCCCGACATATCCGTTTTTCACTATTTCCATTCACTATCCAAGCTGTGCCATCAGTGGGCGCACTTATCCCTCTTCTGTCACTTTCCGGGAAGGCGATCGCTAGAAGCCTCATGAGGCAATGAATACAAGCTATACTATTAGAAAAAAATCGGTCTTGTATTTGTTATTAGAAAATAATCGCGCGATCGCAGGCTATACAAAAGCTCTAGAATTCAGTAGAATTTTCTGGCATAGTTTCTGGGTCAGTAGTTATTTCCCAGTAAGTTATAGCTCTTTTTTTACCATAAATTATTTCCCTAATGTATCTAATTTCTGATTTTTGATTGCTAAATGTTCTCTCAAATTTACACCACTTATTCGCCCTAACCCTCTGTCCTGCTGGCAACCAGACTCCATGATTACAACTAAATTGATACAACATAAGCTAAATTATATTCAGCTATTTTTCTAATAAATTGACTACTTTCACCATATAAGCTATCAGCCAGTACTAATTCAATACTAAACCCTGATTCAATTAGCTCTGTAATAATTTCTGATGCCAACTCTATTTTCGTTTTGTATTTATCTGACTCCTTTAGTGTTCCTTTTGGTTTAAATACTTTTACAATTATAGCGTTTCCTAGTCTACTGAGGTACACCCAAATCTTGTTTACCAAGGTTAGTAGCTTTGAAAACGTACCTCACTAGGTTGGGAACCGCTATAATGGAAAAGTTATATTAGAGTAAACTCCATAAGCATTAACTGCAAACGTTACCATTATCTATCTTCCCCACGCTTCCCAAATATTGTCTAGCCACATAATCAGTCTTTTTACCTTTTTTTCTATCTCCGGTTTCATCTATGACTACTGTAATTGCCTGACCATCTAATTCTTGCTTCAATCTATTTAATCTTCGTTGTTTTAACTTATTTACTGACCAATCTGAATTGGCTAGAAAATGATGTAATGACTGAGCTGAGTTAATACTTACGACTTTCGCTATCTCTGGTAATGATTTTCTTTGAATTTGGGACATTATTCCCAGATATAAATATTTGAAGCACTCATAATTTCTTACTTCTTTAAACAGGTCTTTATACTCTGCACAATATTCATCTATGGTGGCAACTGTTGGGTGAGCATCTCTTGCCAAATGTTTCAAGATTTGTAATTCTACATCCATTGACCTACTTACCTTTCAGGGTTTTATTCTTTTATTCTTTTATTCAGAATACCCGGAAAGTGGCAGAAGAGGGATAAGTGCCTCAAATCATAGCCAAATACTTTCTAAATATCCTCTAAAAAGAAAATTTTTGGATCGATATAAATCTTACTGTTAGCTTTTATCCTTGTATTTTTTGCCCAAAAAAATGCAAATACCAGTACTGCTTTGTGGCATTAAGCATTCTATTTACAAACGCCTTTGTCGAGTTAGTTAATAGTAATGAGAGTTAGACGGGTCATGCAATGTTTCTCTAATTAATCGAATACAAAAATTCTGGCTAGCTTTTATCCGAAAAAATTTTGCTTTTTGTATTGAAACTTCTTCAAACACACCACCAATTTCCTTAATGTTGTATTTGATAAAGCTACAAAGCACTCCAAAATCAACATTAAATATTTACTATAGGACTCATATTTGATTTTTGAACAAAACTCAGTACACCTTTATCCCTTCTTCCCTATCTCCAGTCCCCAGTAAAGAGTCCCTTACCTCTACGAGTGATTCAGAAATCAAATCGGATTGCTATATTTACTATTGAATCCAGCCTACTGCTTCTTGCATTTGCTTCTGGATATCTCATTGATCATGTTCTTGACTTGATAATATAGGTTTCGCCGGAACTTTTCTAGAGTTATCAAGGGTACTGAAGTATTTTAACTGTGATGCTACATTTGTTCGCAAGTTAACGCGATTTTTAGATAAAATAAAACCCTGGACAAAGTTTTACCTTCTTGTACAGGGTTGTCTATTATTTTATTCTGCTCAAGACAGGCTGTTTTAGACTGGCATTGTGTAGACTTGGCATGAAAAGTCAGGTCAAGGTAGAGCTTGAATGAGTTCTCGAATCACATCTATAGCGGGTCTGCCTGTCTGTTCACAATGCTTTTCAAGATTTTGAGCTTCATCTGATGTCAAGTTTAAGGTAATTCGCTTAAGCGCCCTTTTTTTACTGGAGGTTGCCAAACGGGGAGATTTAAGTGCAGTAGTTTTATTCATTGATTGATAGTCTAGATATATACAAGCTTTCTTTATCAAGATTGCCAATTCCGAGCTGTCTTTACCAGTGAAAATCGGGATTTTTGGATTGAACTTAAGCTTTATACCCAAATATCTTACTGAAGAGGCAAGGTAGCAAATAGTTGCTTCACGCTTAATTAATTTTTCATTACCTGTGGTACTAGAAACTTTTAGCTAGAGAGCTTATGTCAGCAATGTCTCACAAAGTGGATTGTCTGTTGAGTAAATGGTATTGAATTACCGAGACGAGTAGATTGCAAAAGATGGTTTTTATCAGTAAAAATTCTTGGTGTTATATGTGTTTTAAATTCTCTGCAATATGAGATTGTTCCTTTGTGATAGCTATCACTTCATATCTATAGCAACCTAATAGATAATTCCTTTTAGTCAAAGGTGATTACATAAATAGTGAGTTAATACATGACCTTACAAAATTGGAGACGCAAGCGTGGCGTTGCACTTACTACCAAGGGGTTACAAAAAATTAAGGAAGCAAAGCATCAGTCAGAAGCGGAAGAGAATTTTGGAAACAGGTATACTCTTGAAGAAATGAGTGCCCGCTCTGGATTATATTCCGCGACTATCTCTAAAGTATTGAATCGGGAAGGAGGGGTTGATAAACAGACTATTGAAAAGCTTTTTTCAGCTTTTAATTTAAAAATAGATAAAAGTGACTATTTAAGCTCAAATACTCGTCTAGATTGGGGAGAGGCTATCTTTAACCCAGTTTTTTATGGACGTATAGAAGAGCTTACTACGTTGGAGCAATGGATTCTCAATGAATACTGTCGAGTAGTTGCACTATTAGGAATAGGAGGTATAGGGAAAACAACGCTTTCTGTAAAGCTTGCTCAACAAATTCAGGAAAACTTCGAGTATGTGATCTGGCGATCGCTACGAGAAGCCCCACCTGTTACAATTATTCTCAGTAACCTAATCCAATTTCTATCTGACGAACAAGAAACGGAAAGCAATTTACCAGAAAGCTTTAGTGATAAGGTATCGAGACTCCTCTATTATTTGCAAAATCATCGCTGTTTGGTGATTCTTGATAATGCAGAGTCAATTCTCCGCAGTGGTAGCCGCGCCGGACTTTATCGGGAAGGATATGAGGAATATGGTGAGCTTTTCAGACGGATAGGAGAAGCAACTCACCAAAGCTGTTTAATACTGACTAGTCGTGAAAAACCGAAAGAAATAGCATTACTCGAAGGACAAGCAATACCTGTTCGCTCATTACCATTGAGCGGCTTAAAGATAGCAGAAGGGCAAGAAATCTTAAAACTCAAAGGGCTATCTGCCGTAGAGGATGAATGGAAAGTAATGATTGAGCGCTATGGAGGCAATCCACTAGCGCTAAAGATAGTTGCTACAACTATTCAAGATATTTTTGATGGTAATGTTACTGAATTTTTGCAACAAGACACGGCTGTTTTTGGCGACATTCGTGATGTTTTAGAGCAGCAGTTTGAGCGCTTGTCAGATTTAGAAAAGGATATCATGTACTGGCTAGCGATTAATCGTGAGTCGGTCACACTCTCAGAATTGCGAGATGATATTATATCACCAGTTGTACAATCAAAATTACTAGAGGCTGTAGAATCTTTAGGAAGGCGATCGCTAATCGAGAAAGCTACGCCTACGCTGATTGGAAAAACTGGATTACTTTTTACGCTCCAGCCTGTAGTCATGGAATATGTGACTAGTAGCTTCGTAGAAAAGGTCTGCGAGGAGATTGTCACTCAGAATATTGATTTATTCACGAGCAAAGCTTTGATAAAAGCGACGGCAAAAGAATATGTTAGAGATACTCAATTTCACTTTATCATCAAACCAGTTATAGATGGGCTGCTTACTGCCTTTAGAAGTAAAAAAAACTTAGAAAATCACTTGGCTCAAATTTTAGCAACCCTACGAGAGATATCCCCTCTAGAACAAAGTTATACGGCAGGAAATGTCTTTAACTTGCTTTGTCATCTAGAAACTGATCTTAGAGGTTACGATTTTTCTTATCTAACTATTTGGCAAGCCGACTTGCAAAATGTAAAATTGCATAATGCAAATTTTGCTCACGCCCATCTAGCTAAGTCTGTTTTTGTTGAAACCTTTGGTGGTATTTTTTCAGTAGCCTTTAGCTCTAATGGTAAACTTTTAGCTACTGGTGATACCAATGGAGAAATTCGCTTATACGAAGTTGCTAATAGTCAGCAACTTCTGACTTGTAAGGGGCATACTGGTTGGGTTTGGTCAGTTACTTTTAGTTCCGACGATCAGGTTCTTGCCAGTGGCAGTAATGACCAAACAATAAAACTGTGGGATACCAGTACTGGTCAGTGTTTAAAAACTTTGGAGGGTCATAGTGGTGGGGTTCGTTCAGTCACTTTTAGTCCCGGCGGTCAGGTTCTTGCTAGTGGAAGTGATGACCAAACAGTGAAGTTGTGGAATATCAGCACGGGAAAATGTCTGAAAAATTTACAGGAAAATGGTTGTAGTGTATGGTCTGTTGCCTTTAATCCAAAAGGTGATGTGTTAGCAAGTGGAAATGATGACTATAAGGTAAGGCTGTGGGATATTAACAGCAGTTCATGTATTCACATCTTAGAGGGTCACACTCAACGGGTATACTCAGTCACTTTCAGCCCTGACGGTAATACACTAGCTAGCGCCAGCCATGACCAAACAGTTAAACTCTGGGACACGAGTACTGGTAAATGTATTAAAACTTTGCAGGGGCATACAGACTTGGTACATTCAGTTACCTTCAGTGGAGATGGTAGCGCTCTTGTTAGTTGCGGTGATGACCAAACAGTTAAGGTATGGGATTTCGCTACTGGTGAATGCCTTAAAACTCTACAAGGACACAGAAGTAGGGTATGGTCGTTAGCAATATGTATAAATCAAAACATTTGTGCTAGTAGCAGTGATGACCAAACGGTAAAGTTATGGAATATCAGCACTGGTAGATGTATTAAAACTTTGCAGAGTTTCAACAATGGGATATGGTCAGTTGTTGTCAGCCCAGACGGTAAGATTATTGCTAGTGGTAGTTACGATCAAACAGTGACACTGTGGGATTTTGATACTGGTAAGTGCCTAAAAACTTTGAGGGGGCATACTAATCGAGTTACATCAGTTACTTTCAGTGCCGATAATCATTTTATTGTCAGTGGCAGCGAAGACCGAACCTTAAGGCTATGGGATCTTGATACTGGTAAGTGTCTAAAAACTTTGAGGGGGCATACTAATCGAGTTACATCAGTCACTTTCAGTGCTGATAGTCATTTCATTGCCAGTGGTAGCGATGACCAAACAGTTATGGTCTGGGATGTTGGCACTGGTCAATGTCTTAATACTCTACGAGAACATAGTGGTAGAACATGGTCAGTCGCCTTCAGTCCCAACAGTCATACATTAGCCAGTGGGAGTCATGACCGAACAGTGAAACTCTGGGATGTTCACACTGGTAAATGCCTTCAAACTCTGCAAGGCCATACTGACTGGATATATTCAGTCACTTTCAGTGCGGATGGTTACACTCTAGCTAGCGGTAGCGGAGACCAAACTATAAAACTGTGGGATGTCAGCACTGGTGGCTGCCTTGGAACTTTGCAAGGGCATACCAATAGCGTATACTCAGTTGCTTTTAGTGCAGATGGTTGCATACTAGGTAGTGGTAGTGGCGACCAAACGGTGAAGCTTTGGGATGTTGACACAGGTAGTTGCTTAAGGACTTTATCCGGGCATACTAGGTGGGTTTGGTCAGTTGGCTTTAGTCCCGATGGTCAAACTGTGATTAGTTGCAGTGAAGATGAGACAATTAAAATTTGGGATGTAGAAACAGGTGAATGTTTGAATACTTTGAGAAGTAAAAATCCTTACGAGAAAATGAATATCACTGGCATAAGCGGGTTAACTGAGTCTCAGAAGGATACTTTAAAAACTCTAGGAGCAGTTGAGTATTAAAGGAGACTTAATATTAGAGTTATAATACAGAGTCAAGGCAGCTTGCTAACAAGTGCTAACTCAATTAGTTATTTTGCTTTTCAATAGCGAAACTGCACCTAAAATGCTGTATGCTAGCATTCCTAATCCAAGAGATGGTTCGGGTACTGGCACTGGCTTCAGTGCTGAGAATGCTAATTCTCCAATTAGCTTATGAGCAGTAGTTGTAGGATGCACTTCGTCCCAAAACAAAAATTCTTCAGGATTACAGGAAACTTGTTGTGTGGGAACATCTATAGGCACTACTGATAAGTCTTCGCTAATGCAAGAGTTAGTAACGTTTGTAAAACCGAATTCCTCTGGAGCAGCAATGATCCTATCAAATAGGGAATTAACATTCAGTTCTATAATGTTGACATCGGGACTTAATTGTTGGCTCAAAACTTGGAGTTCTGTATTCAAGTTAGAGTTATGTTCACTGCTGAATGTGTTGAATAAGTTGAAACTTTGACTAGTGAAATTTGCAAAAGGCGATTTTCCCAAATCCGGTAAGTTTACCACCATGATATCTTTAGCACCATCAGCAACAAGTGATGTCAACGCTGTTGATAAATTTGCCACTGTATTGCTAGGATTTGGCTCACCATCGAAAAAGTAACTTAGATAGTCATTAGTACCAGCCCAAATAATATATAGAGCATTAGGATCAGCAGTTTCTGCTGCTACAAAGTTATTTATCTGTTGCTGCAATCCTGGTAAAGTAGCCAAACCGATATTCTCAGTTCCTGTAGTTGCGCCACCAAAAGCAAAGTTATTATTCAGATTTAATGTTGATCCTAGATCAGAGGCAAGATAATCAACCCAAATTGGGCCATTAGAAAAACGCCCATTAGAGTAGGTTGGACTTGGAGGAATGATGCCGTTAGTGGCATTAAATACATTACCACTATCAGAAAAACTGTCTCCAAAGATGTAAATATTGTCATAATCTTTTGCTAATACTTTGAATGGAAATATCAAAGATAATAGCAAAAATCCTGTTGTTATAATTTGTCTTTGCACAGTTAATTCCTTAATCTAGTTTCAACCTTGTAAAGATGTCCTTAAAAAGAAACTTCGCTCTTTTGTTGAGAGCTTTCTGTTGCTGATTTAGAGCTTTCAAGAGGGTCAGGACTTAGCGCTACATTACCCCAGCGCATCACGTTCGCAGCAATAGCACCGGCTGCTCCAAAGCCATAGATGAGAACCAGGTCATTTTCCCGAATCTTGCCCAATTTTGCAGCATAGTACATATTGGCGACAGTAAGTACTGGTCCAATGTTTGCATATTGAGAATAGAGATCGATCGTCCGTTTTGGATCAATGCCCAGTACGCGCGTGCAGAAGCTGGCAAACCAAGCAGTAGATGTATTGAAAATAAAAAAGTCGATTTGATCGAGTGTCACACCGGCCGCAGCAATAGCACCCTCACAGCATGTACGGAGAAACCCCACGGCTGTTGAGCGAGTTACCTTGTTGGCTTCCTTGCATAGCTTCATGCGAAGCTGTGGATTGCCCTGCGCGTCCGTCGTAAGTTTAGGAAAAACTACATCACATAACTCACCAGCATGAATGGTCTTTGTGCCAAGGATTCCCTGATTCGATTCTAATGAACCAACTACAAAAGCTCCGGCACCATCACTAAGAAACCATGACATGGTATCATCCTCATCAAAAAAGCGAGAGTATGTGCATGAGATAACTACCAAGACGTTGCGGTACTCTCCTGCTCGTACCAGCGCACAGGCGGTTTGAAGCGCAATAGGTGTACTGCCGCATGTTGCATCAAGGTTCCATGCAGCACCCCCCAGACTAAGTTTACGGGCAAGGAAAGCTGCATCGCCCAGCCCGATTTGTTCAGGCCATACAGAAGCGACAATCATTAGATCAACATCTTTGGGGGAAAGCCTAGCCGCTTCGAGGGCATCCCTTGCAGCGCGTTCCTGTAACGTCAGTGATGATTCGCCACTATCAAGTACCCATCTATCAACAGTACCACGAAATGGGTCTGACAGATATGGCATCATTTCTAAGTCAAACTCGTTGCTGGGGGTGGAGTCTGTAAGCGAAAACATCCTCGCCAAACTTTTTTGCTCTGCCTGAGCAATTAACTCAGGGTATTTTTGTCTGTAGTAATCATTAGTACGTCTAGTACTGGGAAAGCTCACTGCGATCGCCCGAATACCTACTGGTTGATCCATCATAACTAATCTCTTCTCAGTAATTCGTAGCGCCTTGCGAAATTAGACTGTCTAGACGGCTTACCATTGGTGCAGGGCAGCTAGGTTCAATGAGTATATCAACAACAAACGGACTAGTCGAAGCCATAGCTTTTTCTAACGCCGCCTGGATCTCGTACTCTGTTTCAACACGGATACCATCCGCTCCCATACCCTGAGCAATCTTGACAAAATTCACTTGGGGAATTGTTGCATCCACGTCCTTGAAACCCAAATACGCCATCCCCTGTTCGCACATATTGTAGCGCCCATCGTTGAGTACAATCCAGACGGCAGGAATTTGGTAGGCTACCGCAGTGTTTACCTCACTGCTCATGAGCATAGCACCATCCCCGACAATAGCAACTGCCTTCCCATTCCGTGCTAAAGCAGTACCCAGGACACCAGTCACAAAATGTCCCATAGACCCGAAGCCAGTGCTGACCCTGAAACGAGACGATTCGGCAAATCGCAACAGGTGAATTGCCCAAACCAGAGAGTTACCCACTTCGGTCATGACAACTGCATTGCTCTGTTCAACAATCACCTGTTGAATCATATTCATAAGCACGTCTGGTCGTACTTTACCGTCAGCACGCGGATGGATTAAATTGCGTTTAGATTTCGTCAGTGACCGAACTTTTGACATACCAGAACGAGCTGGAAAATATTTTAGTAATGCCTTGCAAAATACCCCCACATCGGACTGGATCGCAAACGTCTCAACAGATGGATATGCGCTTCCTGGAACTTTTGGGTCTATATCAACATGCAAAAAACTACGCCTGGGGATCATCTCAGGGTTCCAAAATGATGTTAGTTCGCCAAGACGTGTTCCTAGTACCAGGATGTGCCTTGGACGTTGCTCCCTCATGTACCTGAAAACAGACTCATGCCCACCAAAGCCAGTAACGCCTACAAACTGAGGATGATCTTCAGGAAAAATACCCTTCGCTCGTGGTGAACACATTACGGCAGTTCCTGTTCTCTCAGCAAGCTGGCGAATCTCTTTTGCAGCACCCCGTGCCCCAAAGCCTACCCAGATTCCAAACGGCTCCTCAGAGAGTAAGTGGACGCATTCGGCTATCGTCTCCTCACTTGCTGTTGCCGCAGCTTGAGACAGAGTTACTCGTGGCAAAGATGTATTTACTGAACTTGTCTGGATGTTTGCTGGAATACTGATATGAGCTACAAATCCTCCTGGTTGTCCTAGACCGAGAGCAATCCTCCGAGCAACCTCTGGCAGTTCATCGCTGGATTCGAGGGTTGTCGCATAATGGAATATTGTTCCCGAAGTAAAAATACCTGCGCTAGGCATGGTGTAGTTGCTAGTTTCTTGACAAGCCCACCGGCCACGCTGTGGTGAAGAGGTCGAAGCTGATACGAAAATTACCTTAGCTCCCTCCCAACGGGCAGCCAACAGCCCTGTTAAAGCATTGGTGATCCCCGGCCCTGTAGTAGTGAATATGACAACCGGGCGATCGCTAGCAAAGTAAGCCTCAATTGCTGCAAAAGCTGCTCCAGCTTCGTGGCGAAAGTGCAGCACCTGTATGGAACTTCGGTGTAACGCAGCCCATATCGGCGCGATCGCACCTCCCGAAACACCAAAGGCATACTCTACCCCCATATCCCCTAGCATTTTAACCACTGCCTCTGCTACCGAAAAAGGTCTAGATGGCTGGCTATGAGATTCCTGTTCAGTGGTATTCGCTTGTGTATCCTGAAAGTTGAGATGCATACAAACTATACTTATTAGGAATAATTCCCCCTGTGAACTAACATTATCCCATACGCTGAAACTCAGTAATATTACTTTTTTTGGATAAGTACCATAAAAATTTTTTAGTACTGCTTTACTAAAGGAGTGAGTAACGTTAAAACGACCCTTACACTTCGCTTTGCCAATCTTTTAGCAGTTAAAAATCTGATATAAGAAATCTTTAGAGACTTTAACACCATCTGGATGTGGCGATGCCTGCGGCGGTCTGCCCCAAAGCAGATGGGTTAACCCATCTTCTAATTTATGAGAACTGAACGCTATAGAATCAAGTCTTAGAGTATAAAAACGTGATTAGTTTAAACCAGTACAAGGCTTTAACTTTCGATTGTTACGGAACCCTGATTGATTGGGAGAACGGGATTTTAGGAGCGCTCAAGCCACTTCTGCTGGCACACAACACTAATTTGGATGACGATCAAATTCTGGAACTTTTTGCTGATTTTGAAGCGGAACTGGAAAAGGATGATTATATCAAATATCGGGAAGTTTTGAAGAGAGTAGTCGAGAAATTTGCTGAAAGATTTGGCTTTGAGCCAACTGCCAAGGAACTAAATTCACTTCCTGATTCGATTCAGCATTGGCTGCCTTTCCCGGATACAGTTGAGGCACTCAAAACCCTCAAGCAAAAGTTTCAGTTGGTAATTATCTCAAATGTAGATGATGATCTCTTTGCTTTCTCAGCAAAGCATTTGGAAGTAGAATTTGACCAGATAATCACAGCAGAACAGGCAAAAAGTTACAAACCTTCATTGAACAACTTCAGACTGGCTATAGAGAGAATTGATTTGCCGCTAGAACAGATATTGCATGTTGCTGCTAGCGTATATCACGATATCGTTACAGCCAAATCTTTAGGACTATCAACAGTCTGGGTAAATCGTCGAGCAGATCAACAAGGAGAATCAGCATTAAGTCGACCTGACTTAGAAGTGCCTGATTTAAAGACTCTTGCTGCTATGAGTTCACAAAAATAATACTGAACAATAAGTGTCAAGCGCCCAACACTGTATTTGATCGGGATCTGTTGTTACAAAACTAAACAGGGATTGCAACATAGATTGATTCTGCCTTACCCTGGAAAAACTACTATGCCAGTTTAATGGCACGCTCGACCTTCTTTTGAGGGCGACACATAAGGGACGGTTAACGCTTGTAGCAACCCTCTCTTCTGGCTCTCCTTTTCTCAGCGTCCTGCCGATAAACTTGTTCAATAAAACACTTTGATAGCCTAAAACGATGAAAGCATCTGCTAATTTCGACTTTGAAGACGAGAAATTTAATGCACCGCCTTCTCAAGTCATCCCTTGGTGTCAGATGATTAATCCTCGGTATGGCACAGATGGTATGCAATCCCACGGTTTGGCGATTAAATTAGATAATGCCAATGCTGTCGGCTTTGTACCAGATGATAATTGGCAGCAGGTAGAGCATGAATTTAGCTCTGGAGTCGAAACAGTTTTTATTAGCACTACTCCAAACTTGGTTTTGGTGCGTCGGGGGCCATTGTCTGTCAAAGACCGGGAAAGTGGTCTAAAGCTAGGTACGCTCAAAGAGAATTATGATGCTTTCTTAGCAGACAAACTGAAATTTAAAACCTTTACCCGCTATCTAATTTTTATCGTGGGTGAGAATAAAAAGTTTTTACATGAATCACCATTACAACTAACTCTTAATGGTGCTGCTGGAGCAAGTTTCAGCAAAACCTACTGCGAATATCAACAAGGTAAAGTAGTTAGTGGATTCGTTGCTGAACTAGAAAAAGCTTATGCTATCTACCGTAAGCAACCTTTAACACCAAAAGGGCCTTTGTTCCATGCTCACGGGATTTTTTGCCCCATCATTGAATGTGAAGAAAGAGGTATTGAACCAAATACTGTTCTGGTAGCTTCAACTGTGGACTACAAACATCCCACAGTAGGGACTTTAACACAATATCTAATTGCTTCAGATTCTCCTGAGTCTGCAATGATTTGCAAAACTTTTGAAGAATACAAAGATTTTGGGAAGGAACCCGTGAAATCAGAAACGCCTAAATTGGCAATGGCAGGAGTTTCTAACTCTTACGTTTATGCTGATGAAGATGATTTTGCTTATCCTCCATATTAGGTGGGAGTAGGGAGTAGGGACTAGGGATTGGGAATTGGGAATTGGGAATTGGGAAAAGACTTGTTTCAAGTTCCTCACCTCTTTCCCCCTGCCCCCTGCCCCCTGCCCCCCTGCCTCTTCTGCCCAATGCCTATTCTTTGAGCAGCAAATAATATAGTGAACCATTACCGCCTGTGATGCCAGCGCGATCGCCTGCTAGTTTACCAGACCCCATAAAATAATCCACCCGACCTGGGCCTTTGATGGCGCTTCCTGTATCCTGATCAAGCACATAACGGCTGACAGTACGCCTCTCTAGTTTGCCACCACTAGCAGGGTAGGGAAATGAGTTGTAAATTAGGGCTAACGCTCCCGGAGGCATGAGAGACTTATCTGTGGCAATGGAACGTTCTGCTGTCACTGGCACATGAATACTACCTGTCGCCGATCTACCGTTTGTTTCTTGGAAGAAAATAAATCGTTCCCAGCGTGGCAGATAATTGCTCAACTCCTGCGGTTTTGCTCGAAAATAACTAATCAAACGTGGCATTGTCAATCCTTCCAGTGGAAGTTTGCCATCTTTGGCCAGTTCTCTGCCGATGCTAGTCCAGGGGTAATCAGTTCCACCTGCATAGCCAATAGATGTTGTTTTGCCATTAGTTAATTTAATTTTGGCAGAACCTTGGATATGTACCATGTATGCTTCTAAGCGATCGCGGAACCAAAGCATTTCTAAACCGCGCAATTTGCTCTTATTCCCTTTTAGACCATCCTTCCCTTCCAAATCAATTCGTTTTGGGTGAGGTTTCGGCCACTGGCTGAAATCAGGTGGTAGCCGATAAAGGGGATACTTATATGTTGCAGTTCTGACACGGCTGGCGGTGTAAACAGGTTCGTAGTAAGCAGTGAATTTAACAGTACCCTTGTTATCGTTGCCTACAGACTGGTAAAAGACAAACTCACGGCGAACAGCAGCTTGTAATTGGTCTGCTGACCTTGAATTAACAACTAGTTGGCGGAAACGTAGCAAACTCCGGCGGACGCGATCGCGGGTAATTTCCTTAATTGGATAATTTTGATATGCTGCGATCGCCTCTTTCTTTGTTAGGTAGAGCAGACTGTTGTCAATGGAAGCCAGCAACGCATTGCGATCGCCTGTTTTACCTTTTTGACCCCAAATTTGGTCATCCCAACCCAAACAACTCTGCCGGAGCGTACAATCGTTTCCTATGGCGATCGGCTTTAGCGGCGGCGCAATCTCTGGAGTGATCGGTATGGGGACAGGTGAAAGATCGGGAGCAGCTGGTACTGGCAACGGCAGTAAGTTAGGAACCTGAGCAACGACCGACCAAAGAGGGTTTACAAGGACAATTCCCAGACTCAAGGAAAGCAAAGCAAGGGTTTTTCTCATCATTTAGTTGAATCTTTCAACACTGGAACTAAAAACAGGTTCTACCCGGATTGCTACGACCCGAGAAGGTCTTACTACCATATATTCCCCTTGAATATTTTTGATCGGCACACTAATAAAGTCATTAGAAGCAGATTTTGGCACAAGTTCGCCACTATACCACTTCTGAAACTCTTGAATAGTAGGAAAACGTACTTCTTCCCGGTGGCCGCTTTCCAGTAGGAGGTATACGGCATATTCATTTGGAGTTCTAGCCATAAGATTGAATCATTTGAAAAACATTCAACCCATTGTTAACCACATAACCCCAGAATGAAAAGGGTAAGCTTACGGGAGGTGGGGAGCAGGGGCAGGGGGCAGGGGGCAGGGAGCAGGGAGCAGGGAGCAGGGAGCAGGGAGCAGGGAGCAGGGGGCAGGGAGCAGGGAGCAGGGGGCA
>NZ_JAYGHE010000027.1:78582-85856 GCF_034931145.1 Nostoc sp. UHCC 0252
CCCCATTCCCCATTCCCCATTCCCCATTCCCCATTCCCCATTCCCCATTCCCCATTCCCCATTCCCCATTCCCCATTCCCCAACAACTCTTCACTGTAGACGGCTAATCCTTTAACCAGTTCCTGAGAGTCAAGAACTTGTAGTTAAATCTTCAAAAAATCTTGGAATTTCAGCACTACCGACTTTCTCAACAAACCTTCCCAAAGCTGGGAGTTGTGCCAAGATGAATTTGAGGACTTAAGGCAAGTGACACAATGTTAGGACAACTATTAGACGGACGTTACCAAGTCCTCCAGGTCTTAGGTGGAGGTGGATTTGGTCAAACTTATATAGCCCAAGATACTCATCGGCCAGGTTTCCCGAAATGCGTTGTCAAACACCTTAAGCCCGTCACTCGTAGCCCCGAATTTCTCGAAACTGCTAGACGGCTATTTACTAGTGAAGCAGAAACACTAGAAAAACTGGGCAGCCATGACCAAATTCCTCGGCTTTTAGCCTATTTTGAAGACAACCAAGAGTTCTTCTTGGTGCAAGAGTTCATTGAGGGGCATACCCTGAAAGCAGAACTCTTACCCAATCAACTTTGGTCAGAAGACCAAGTAATTCAACTTCTCCAACAGGTGTCGGGTATTCTGCAATTTATTCACAGCCACAACGTTATCCATCGAGATATCAAACCAGACAATATAATTAGGCGGCAGCAAGATGGCAAGTTAGTGCTGATTGATTTTGGCGCAGTTAAACAAGTCCAAACTCAACTGCTTACGGTTTCAGGGCGCACAGGGGCTACTATTATCATCGGTACTCCAGGATATATGTCTACAGAACAAGGACAAGGTAAGCCTCGCCCCAACAGCGATATTTATTCTTTAGGTATTATTGGTATTCAATCGTTGACGGGGTTACACCCTATAAACTTTGAGGAAGATCCAGATACTGGTGAAATTTCTTGGCAGCATCAGGCTAAAGTCAGTTCTGAGTTGGCATCTGTGTTATCTAAGATGGTGCTACACCACTTCAAACAGCGCTATCAGTCTGCGGCTGAAGTTTTACAAGCGCTTAAGCATCTGGATACCAGAGTAAAAGTGCAATCATTTCAATCACCATCTTTTACACAACCGCCTCAAGCTTCATCTTTACAAAGCTCAATTGGGCATTCGCCTGCTGTTATGCTGTCTGGGGAAAATTACAGCCGCTTAGAAACGATTCTTGTAGATTTTATTGGCCCCGTTGCCTCAAGGTTACTACAGCAAGTTGCAGCATCAGCGCCCAATTTGGAAGAATTAATTAGCCAATTAGCCCTTCGTCTTCGAGAAAATCAACAAATTGATTTTAAGAAAAAAACAATATTTCTACTAGAAAAACCTACTCAACTACAGGAAGTTACCGTTCAATCTGAAGTTAAATCCAATACTTTATCAAGCCAAGAATCTCAAGTAATCAACGATAGTTTTCTCCATCAGTGTGAGCGGGAATTGGCTGATTTTATCGGCCCAATAGCTAAGTTTCTAGTCCAAAAAGCTGTTAAATCTTCTGGACAAATTTCTCGTGCAGAATTTGTGAAAATCCTAGCATCACAAATCCCCGATCCTGAAAAAGCTTTGCAATTTCAGCAGCGTCTACTGTCTTAATTTATCGAACAGAATACAGGTTTAGCGAGTATTACAAATTATTAGTTCTGGCTATTCAACATTTCCATCGCTATTTTTAAACTAGCTTTCATGCGATTAAAGGCTTCTGCTAACCCGCCAATTTCATCATTAGAGCTTTCTTCAAAATCAGCGCTCATATCACCAATGCTAACTTTTTGGGCTATCTTCTCTATTTTTCTGATGCGCTGAATCACATATTTTTTGATTAGGAAGTTAATTAAGAAAACGACGATCGCAAAAATAGTAATTAAAAGTCCCATGACCAAGATCCAAGTCCGTTGGGCATTGGCAAAAATCTCTTGGGAAGGAACAGAGATTATTTGAGCAGAAACAATCTGATTGAGTTGCCAACCAAAACCATTTTCTGAGCCATAAGTTACTAACTGACTTTTAGGAGCCTGATCTGGTGTAGAATGACATCGCAGACATTTCTGTTGTGTAATCTTTAGTGGTCGCGCTATGTAAAATACTTCGCCTTCTGGCAAGTTGCGAAAGCCTGTAATTTCTTGAGTTTTGGAGTCGTTACGAAAACGTTCTACAAGTTGAGTTTCAAAACTATCAGCTTTATCCACTAAATTCGTGGGATTCAGTGTTGCATCCTTGTGAAAAAAGTTTTTATATTCAGACTTTTTACGAAAATTCTCAAACACTTCTTTAGAAGAAAAAGTTGGTACAACTTCAGGTATGAATATTGAACTAGTGTCTAATGTAGGTTCTAATTGAGGAGCTATACGGTTTTGTGTATAATCTCTAACTGCGTTCATCATCTGGATGAGAATCTGCGCTTGAGAAGTTACTTCATTTTGCGCTCTCCCCTGAAGTACACTGGATAAGGCAATGCCACTTCCCACAATACTAACTATGAAAACTAATATTAAAAGGAAGTTGAATTTAGCACCGATTTTTAAGTTTTTTAACGTAATGTTATTTAACATAACCTAACCAACGAATGTGGTATATGAGTTTGTCTAATGTCTAATATTTATTTATACCTGTTAGAAAAGATTTCAACAATTTTTAAATAAATATTAATTTTTTGCTGCGACATAACTTATTTAGGCAGCAGTCAAACTTATCTAAATTAGTCCTGACAACCAAGTTATTTACTTAACCATAACTAACGATGTTTTTGCGATTTTCCCGGCGTTTCTTTATTTTTAATTTACTCGGTTTTACATTTGCTGCCTGCAAACCAAAAAACAGCATTGAGGGTACGTTAACCATTGGCGTTATCAACTATGGTGGAGGCGAACAGATAATTAATCAATATGCTAGATTTAATAGTTATTTGGGTGAAAAAACAAACTCATATATTCAGCTAGAGCCTGTTTTTAATGAAAATAGAGCGGTTGAGCGCCTTGAAGCTCGTGCTTGGTCATTGGTATTTGCTCCACCGGGTTTAGCGGCTATTGCGATCGCACGTCACCAATATTCTGCCCTGTTTCCTTTAATAGGTATTAGTAACTTGCGTTCAATCTTCGTTGTTCGCAAAGACAGTCCCATCACTGAATTGAAACAACTGCAAGGTAAAACAGTGGCTTTAGGTCAGTTAGGCTCGGCAACAGGATATTATTTGCCTCTTTACAATCTTTATGGTACAACACTAGCTGAGATCATATTTGCACCCACACCCAAAGTTGCACTGGACTTGGTGGCTCAAGGAAAAGCGATCGCCTGTGCTGTATCAGAGGCAGAGTTGTCTCTCTATGCTCCACAGTTAGCCCCCACCGAATTCCGCATAATATTTAAAGATCCTCGTTATGTACCATTAGGCGTGGTCTTGATTGGGCCAAATGTAGAACGTAACCGTCAAGAGTTTATCCGCAAAGTGATGAGTGATGCGCCTTCCGGTTTAGCTCAAGAAGTTGGATATGTAGCCAATGGACAAGTACCAGATTACAGATACATGATTTCTGTGGTTGATCGGGTAAGTTCGATTACTTCTAATCTGCAAAAGAAACCTGTGCGATTATTTTAGTTGACGTATAATATTATGTCCGGCTAATTAGTTATAATTCTCACATCTGTGCAAAAAGCGAGAAACCCTCTTTCCCCCTGCTCCCCGCCCCCTGCCCCCCTGCGGTCTTAATGATAAGTCTTTAACCGGACACGATATAATTACTGCTGCCTTCCTTACGGATATACAAATTCGGTAATTAGCATCAAAGCCAATTACCGATCGCAATTATTGGGGCCCAATAAGCAGGATTATTATAGCTGGTATGTATATTGTCAGATGGCGATGATTTTTGAGCATGAATCATTTTAATTTGGGCTTTTTGCAATGCTTCCGCAATACTCATGCCACTGTTGCGATAATTGGTGTAAAATTCTTTGACTAATTCCGATGTTGATTCATCTGTGACATTCCACAAAGATGCGATCGCACTTTTAACCCCAACTTGCAATGCAACTCCAGCTAATCCTAGTGTGGCACGGTCGTCGCCAACTGCGGTTTCACATGCAGTTAATGTGAGTAGTTCGACATTATCGGATTTGTTGCTGAGGTTTCGCAGCGAGTCTTCTAATTGAATGATGGTAAGTTTTTCGTTTTTGCCTGTGACAATAAAGGTGTCTTCAGGAATGATCCCAAATTGAGCATGACTAGCTATGTGAACAATAGGATATCTCCTTTTGTCAAGGGTTTTTTGAAAACTTTCGGGGAAAAAGTTTTCATTTATAAGCTCGGTATGATTAGGAAATATACTTTTAATTGCCTTAACTTCATCAGGAACAGCAGTAAGTGCATCAAAAGTCTTTCCGTCGATTGTGGCTTTTTCTGTTAAACCTAAAATTAACGCCTTTTGTGTACTGCGATCGCGGGCTTTGGGTGTGTTAAGTCGTAAACTGGGGGTTGTAGCGATCGCGTAGGTTTCAACTAAATATTTTTGTTGTTGGCTGTCGTAAAGTGCTGCCATTGGAACACTACGCAAAAACCCATCCTGAATAAACACCAGGGTTTTGATTTTTTCCGGTTTGAGATCCTCAGCAAAGGGGCGAATTATCCAATCATAAAGTTGTGCCGCAGTTGTTGTATTGTAGTTAAATTCTTCTTTTCCTTTAACTAGTCCTGTGCGAAACTCGGTAATTTTTTCCCGTAGTGTGTCGCTACTAATTATTTTTCTACCTTCTTGGTTTGAGGCTTCAATCCACTTAAATTTAGTTTCCTGATTGGGTAACTGCAATAATATTCCAGTTTTGCCATCTAATATTATGGAACTCAAAAACCCAGTATTTTGAAACGCTACACTATTGTCTTTGAGGAGTTCTCCTACTTGTTTGGGATTCAAGGCACTTAAAATACAATCGTTGCCAAAATAATTCTGTAATTCTGCTAGTCTCAACGAATCAATGGTGTTAACTACTTTCGATAGTTCTTTGGCGCGTCGTTCATCTGCGTAGGCGTAGCCCGTTGTAGGCATTGCTCCAACTTCTAACAAATCGAGCCGCGACTGTGCCAAGGTACGGTACAATGGGCGCACAACATCGCGCAAGTCAAACTGGACATTTCGTTCAGCCGTTAAAATATCGCTGCGAATATCTTCTAGGGTATCAAATGCTCGTTGATACGATGCGATCGCTTCTTCTTTTCGATTCTGTTTATCTAAAATACGTCCTGCTTGCCATTCCCACAAATACAAGCTATCTTTTGCACTCAATTTATTGTCTGCTGCAAGGATAGCAGCTTGGGTATATTTTAAGGCTTTTTCATTGTCTGAGTTACATTCCCAGAAATGACCTAAAGCACCATTAGAATAAGAAATTAGGCGATTATCTTGTAATTTTTTACTTATTAATACTGAGTTGTTAAGCAAATTAAATGCTTCATTATTAGCAGATAAAACCAGCTGAGGTGGACAAGAGGTAAAGGGTGAAGTTCCTTTAGCATCGCGCTGCAAATATGCTAAATCAATTGCCCCGTAGACTTTTGTGGCAGAATCGGGTAAGTTGCCAAGAACTTTTAAAGCATTTTGAAGGTTTTTGTTAAGCTCCTCATCGTTAATAACTTTGCTCTTATTAGTAAGAGAACCCAACTGAATTAAATTTAATAATCCTCGCATCTCTGCTAAAGTATCTTTATGGTTGCTGGCGAGTTTTGTACTTCTATCAAAATATTCATAAGCTCGCTTATAGTCTTCTATAGCCTGTTGAGTAAATTCATTTTCTTTACTAGTAATACCGACTTTATTTGCTGAATCAGCTTGTAACTCTCGTAATTGAGCGCGGCTTTTGTAAGCATTTCCTAAACTATTTAGCACCAAAAACTCAGAAGCTGAATTAAGTTTTTGTGCTACATGCAAATATTGAATTGCTTGGTTGTAATCACCCATTAAGCGATATGCTTCACCGAGAATTCCCAAAGCTGCAACTTGACCGATTTTATCGTTGTATTTGGTGGCAATTTGGGCAGCACTTTCTGGAGTGCATTCTATGTTAGTTGGTTGATTTTCGGAGCTTTTTGAGTTATCTACCAGTTTGCCACATAAAAGTGCGATCGCTTTGTGGGGTTGTCCCAAATTGTTATAAACTTGGGCAAGTTCAGACTTCATCCGTCCCACTTGCTGTATATTCTCTGCCGCACCATAGTCACGAATTGCCGTCGATAGCGATGCGATCGCTCCTTTATTGTCTCCTATTTCTTGGTAAGCACGCGCCAAATTTTCATTTACAACCGCAGTAGAGCCTGGATTATTTTTATCCTGATTTAATGCTTCCTGCCAATATTTGATCGCACTAAAAAAATTTCCCGCATTATAAGCTTTAATTCCTTGTTCAACTAGTACAGTAGCATTTGGAGTTTGTGCAGATATAACTTGTCCAAACACAACGCATGTTAATAATGTAGTCAAAAATGATACTTGGATAAGTCTTAGATGCCGATTTGGTTTTTGGTGTTGCCCAGTAAAGAAATAAATTAGTCTCTTGTGCAAGTTGACAAGCTTCAGCAACATCTGCATCCACCAATGTGTAGAGAAAAATATTTTAAAATATTTTTTTTGGCTTTCATATTTCTCCACCCAGATAAAAGTTATCGAAATAAAAGTCAGAATTCAGAATTCAGAATAAACATCTCCACCACTGGCAGATAGCAAAGCGTAAAGTCTACGGCATAGCTCTCGTAGGGAAGCGTAGCGTAGCCCATTCAATTTATTATTAGCTATTGCTTAAATTACCAGAAATCAGCAGAAAAAACTGAAATTGCTAAAAAATGTGCAGTTTTCTGCAATTTCTCTAAAACATTAATCAGGATTCTAGAAGATTAAAGTGTACCAAATTTTTGTCAAAAATAAAATAGGAGTCTTATATATAGGACTTACGCAAAAAATAGCCAAAACCCTTATTGTTAGGTAGCAGCAAGTAATTAATTTTTTCTGCACCATGTATTTTTGCGTAATCACTAGTTTTGGTGCTGATATTAATAAATGATGATCTAATCTCGAATCTTACAAGAGAGAAAGATATTCAATTCAGTAATATAGTGAACTTTATTTTAATGCTTTCAAGGAAAAATACCTATGAATAAAGTACATCATATTCAAATAGCCAGAATTCAAAGTATTCTTTATTATTTATGCCTAATATCGACCATAAGCAGCCATTCGCCAGCGAAAGCCCAAATTA
>NZ_JAYGHE010000028.1:0-5750 GCF_034931145.1 Nostoc sp. UHCC 0252
TATTCTCATCAATTCAAAAAATGCTGTAACTGTTTCTGGATCTTCAGGGAGTTTATCTACATCTAATAATTTTTATTCTAAAGGTAAAAGTGGTGACATTGTTATAAACACCAAGATATTTCGCGTATTAAATGGTGGTGTCATAGATGCAGGCACTAAAAATTATCAAAGAGGTGGCAATATTACAGTAAATTCAAATATTTTTGAAGTAGATAACCAAGGCAAACTTCACGCCGAATCTGATTTAAGTAACGCTGGTAATATCAGAATCAACAGCAATTTTCTCTTACTCCGCCGTGGCGCTCAAATTTCTACCGACTCATATACAAAAAACGGCGGTAACATCAATATAAATTCCAAATATATCATTGCAATTCCCGACGAAAACAGCGATATCAGTGCTAACGCTTTTAAAGGAAGAGGTGGAAATATCCAAATTAACTCGCAAGCTATCTTCGGTATAGAGCCACGTCTAAAACTAACCGATAGAAGCGATATTACTGCCATTTCAGAATCGAATGTTTCTGATTTAAAAAATGTCAATACATCCAATAACAATATTCAAAACAGTTTTGCTGGATTATCACAGAACGCCATCGACACTAATGCACTGATTGCCAATAGCTGTATTTCACGCGGCATCAAGCAACAAGAAAACTCTTTTACTATTACAGGTTCTGGTGCTTTGCCCACCGATCGTCCTGGGGTTTTGGTTTCTAGGTATACAACTGGTGAGGTAAGAGGTGTTGAAATTGCATCCCATCTTTGGAAAAAAGGCAATCCGATTGTTGAAGCCCAAGGGTTGCATCGATTACCCAATGGACAATTAATCTTGAGTCGAAGCTGTTAAAAGGCGTTGCTGAATAGAAGTAGGAATGCTGCGATCGCAGCAGACAAACTCATTTAACTATATTTTACCTAATTGTGGATTGTATTTTAGTTCTTCAAGGAAAATACTTATGAATAAAGTACATCATATTCAAATAGCCAGAATTCAAAGTATTCTTTATTATTTATGCCTAATATCGACCATAAGCAGCCATTCACCAGCGAAAGCCCAAATTGCACCCGATAATACCTTGGGTGCAGAAGCTTCCCAACTTAATGAAAATCTGTTAATTAATGGTGGTGCAAAACGCGAAAGTAATCTTTTTCATAGTTTCAGTGAGTTTAATATCCAAGATGGGCAACGAGTGTATTTTGCCAATCCTACTGGAGTAGAAAATATATTGGCACGGGTAACAGGTAGGAATGCATCGAATATTTTCGGGACATTAGGTGTTGATGGTGCAGCAAATTTATTTTTGATTAATCCGAATGGGATTGTGTTTGGGGAGAATGCACAGTTAGATGTGCAAGGAAGTTTTGTCAGCACAACAGCCAATGGAGTGCAGTTTGGTAATCAAGGAAATTTCAGTGCTACCAATCCTCAAGCACCATCATTATTGACAGTCAATCCTTCGGCGTTATTTTTTAATCAGATTAATCAAGGTGCAGCAATTCAAAATAACTCACTTGCATCGGCAGGAATAGATCCCGCAGGTTTTGATACATTTGGTTTACGAGTCGGAGATGGTAAAAGTTTGCTGCTAGTAGGCGGTAATGTCAACATGAATCGTGGCTGGTTAAATGCTTATAGCGGGAGAGTTGAATTAGGAGGATTAGCAGAACCTGGAAACATCAATCTTGTTTTAGATGGGGATCATCTCAGTTTGAAATTTCCTGAAAATGTGACTCGTGCAGATGTATCGCTTATTAATAACGCATCTGTGTACGTAGAAGGTGCAGGGGGCGGTAATATTGCGATCAATGCCCGAAATATAGAGATATTAGACAGAAGCGGACTTAATGCTGGTATTGGGGTGAGTTTGGGGCAACCTGAGACGATCGCAGGGGATATTATCCTTAATGGAACTGGAGAAATTAAAATTGCTGGTTCAGAGAGTAAAGTTGTCAATTTAGTTCATCAAGAAGCAAAAGGCAGTGGGGGTAACATTACCATTGATTCTGGTTCTTTCTTATTACAAGACGGTGCTATGCTGTCTGCCTCAACTTTTGGGCAAGGAAATGCGGGGAATGTGACAGTAAGTGCAAAAAATGGTGTATCTATTGCAAATGCTAACATTTTCAGCACGGTGGAAGCCGGAGGTGTAGGTAAGGGTGGCAATATCAACATCAATGCAGCAACTCTATTACTCACTGATTCCGCTCAACTGCAAACTTCTACTAGTGGTGCATCAGATACCCAAACAGCAGGAAGAGGGGATGCAGGCAATGTCAATATTAAGGTAGCAGGTACTGTTGATATTGCTGGGGGAAAAAACGGTTTTGTCAGTGCAATTAACAGCTTTGTGGAACCGGGTACAGTTGGCAATGGAGGTAATATTACCATTGATGCTGGTGACTTCTCATTACGAGATGGCGCTCAACTTTCTGCCTCAACTTTGGGAGAAGGGAATGCGGGGAATGTGACAGTGAGTGCAGCAAATAGTATTACCCTTGCAAATCAGGCTTCTATTTTAAGTGCAGTGGAAGCCGGAGGTGTAGGTGATGGTGGCAATATCAACATTGATGCAGCAACTTTATCACTCATTGATGGCGCTCAACTTTCTGCCTCAACTTTGGGAAAAGGGAATGCGGGGAATGTGACAGTGAGTGCAACAAATAGTATTACCCTTGCAAATAAGGCTTCTATTTTAAGTGCAGTGGAAGCTGAAGGTGTAGGTGATGGTGGCAATATCAACATCGATGCAGCAACTTTATCACTCACTGATGGCGCTCAACTTGTTGCCTCAACTTCGGGACAAGGGAATGCGGGAAACGTGACAGTAAATGCAAGAAATGCTGTTTTGCTTGCAGATTCTGGCATTTTTAGCACAGTGCAAGCCGGAGGTGTAGGCAAGGGTGGCGATATCAACATTGATGCAGCAACTTTATCACTCACTGATGGCGCTCAACTACGAACCATTACTGCTAAAACATCAGATACCCAACCAGCAGGAAGAGGGGATGCAGGTAATGTCAATATTAAGGTGACAGGCACTGTTGATATTGCTGGGGAAAAAAACGATTCTTTTAGTGCAATTAACAGCTTTGCAGACGTGGGTACAGTTGGCAATGGAGGTAATATTACCATTGATGCTGGTGATTTCTCATTACGCGATCGCGCTGTCATGTCTGCCTCAACCTTTGGACAAGGCAATGCAGGGAATGTAACAGTGAGTGCCAAAAATTCTATTACCATTGCAAATGCTGCCATTCTCAGCAGGGTATCAGCCGGAGGTGTAGGTAAGGGTGGCGATATCAACATCAATGGAGCAACTTTATCACTCACTGATGGCGCTCAACTGCAAACTTCTACTAGTGGTGCATTAGATAGCCAACCAGCAGGAAGAGGGGATGCAGGTAATGTCAATGTTAAGGTAACAGGTTCTGTTGATATTATTGGGCAGAAAAACGGGTTCTCTAGTTCAATTAACAGCTTTGTGGATGTGGGTACAGTTGGCAATGGAGGCAATATTACCATTGATGCTGGTGATTTCTCATTACGCGATCGCGCTGTACTGTCTGCCTCAACTTTTGGACAAGGGGATGCAGGGAATGTAACAGTGAGTGCAAAAAATTCTATTACCATTGCAGATGCTGCCATTTTCAGCAGGGTGTCAGCCGGAGGTGTCGGCAAAGGTGGCGATATCAACATCAATGCAGCGACTTTATCACTCATTGATGGCGCTCAACTGCAAACTGCTACTAGTGGTGCATTAGATACCCAACCACCAGGAAGAGGGGATGCAGGTAATGTCAATATTAACGTAACTGGTGCTGTTGATATTGCTGGCGATAAAAACGGTTTTTTCAGTTCAATTAGCAGTTTTGCAGACGTAGGTACTGTTGGCAATGGAGGTAATATTACCATTAATTCTGGTAACTTCTCATTACGCGATGGTGCTTTACTTTCTGCCTCAACTTATGGACAGGGTAATGCGGGAAATATTCATATTTATGCCAAAAATACACTAACTGTTTCTGGAACTGGTCAAAGGACTGGATTTTCTAGTGGTTTATTTACATTTACTAATTCTAATTCTATTGGCAGGGGTGGTAACATTACCTTAAATACAAATATTTTTCACATTTCTAACGGTGCTTTATTGGATGCACGTACCAGAAATAATCAAGACGGTGGCGATATTACGATAAATACGAATATTTTTAAAGCACTCAATGGTGGGCAACTCACCACCACTACCTCAAACGATGGGCGTGCAGGTAAAATTACTGTTAATGCTGGTGAAGAGGTAATAATTGATGGTAGTGATTTGGATTTTGAGAACCGACTTCGTAACTTTCCTAACACGGTAGTAAATATTGGTGCTGATAGTGGCTTATTTGTCAGTTCTACAGGTTCAGGAATTACAGGAGATATCGAAATCAACTCCCCCAAAATTACCATAGACAACCAAGGTAAACTCAACGCCGAATCTGCATCAAGTAACGGTGGTAACATTAAAGTTGATAGCGACTTACTCTTACTTCGTCGTGGCGCTCAAATCTCTACCAGCGCTACAACAGACAAACTAGACGGCAATGGTGGAAACATTAGTATCAACTCCAGATTTATCGTTGCAGTTCCCAACGAAAACAGTAATATCAGTGCTAACGCCTTTAGGGGAAAAGGCGGAAATATCAAAATCAATTCGCAAGGTATCTTCGGTATCCAGTCGCGGACAGAATTAACTCAAAAAAACGATATTACGACAAGTTCAGAATTAGGTGTTTCTGGAGCCACAAATATTAATGCACCCGATAACAGTTCGATTCAAAACAGTTTCACCGGATTATCACAGAATGCCATCGATACCAATGTATTAATTGCCAATAGCTGCATTTCACGCGGCATCAAGCAACAAGAAAACTCTTTTACTATTATAGGTTCTGGTGCTTTGCCGGCTAATCGTCCTGGGGCTTTGGTTTCTAGGTACGCAACTGGTGAGGTGAGAGGTGTTGAAATTACATCCCGTCCTTGGAAAAAAGGCGATCCGATTATTGAACCACAAGGATTATATCGATTATCCAATGGGCAATTAATCTTGAGTCGAAGTTGTTAAACTGAAATACTGCATATATTGGGAAAATTTGATGTGCAGTTTTCTGTACAAGCATAAGACAAATTAGGCACTTTTATGTGCATAAAAGGTAAATGTATTTTCTAGCCTTTTCCCCTAGTCTTAGTCTTAAAGAAACGGTTAATGAATTGAAATTACTTTAACTCAGATTGAGAGGTTGATTATGTTTTATAAACTAGTTCATAACATCATTTTAGCAACTCTTTTGATATTGCAAAAATTCAAAGAAACTGCTTTTATTGTTAAATATTTATATTATATCATGTCCGGTTAAATAATTGTCATTGCGAACGAAGTGAAGCAATCCCAAAAGCCTTGCGATTGCTTCGTTCCACTTCGTTACACTCGCAATGACATATCACAAGTAATTTGCCGGACATGATATTACAACTATTTTCACGTAAATAGACCATACGTTAGGGGCACAGCAATGCTGTGCCCTGACGACAGATGTGGTTCAAATAGATGAAAAATGCTTTAATAATGCGATCGCTAAGTCAGTTGGGGAGAATTATTATAAATATGCGTACAAAGCATACGTGTATCTAAAATCCTTATAGCGGTTCTTGTTTACGTGAGGTACACCCGTAAGGGCACGGCAGTGCCCATACGTGTCAACTTAAC